>NZ_JBPKJK010000035.1:0-66600 GCF_051756985.1 Saccharothrix sabaoui | reverse complement strand
CGTGCGCCTGCGCCGCCGGTGCTCGGACGAGCAGGTCGTCGCCGAGGTGATGCAGGAGACGTACCTGGCGGTGTGGCGGGCGGCGGGCTCGTTCGCGGGCGCGGCGGTGGACGGCACGGCCGTCGGCTGGCTGTGGACGATCGCGGCCCGCCGCCTGGTCGACGCGTTCCGCCGGCGCGCCCGGGAGGACCGGGTGCCGCCCGTCGCGCGGGCCGTGCCCGCCGCCGAGGACGAGGTCCTGGCCGGCGCGCTGGGCGACGAGGTGGGCGGCGCGCTGCGCGACCTCGCCCCCGAACTCCGCCAGGTCCTCCAGGCGATGGTGCTCGACGGGCTGACCGTGCGCGAGACCGCCGTCCTGCTCGGGGTGCCCGAGGGCACCGTGAAGACCCGCGCTCGGCGGGCGCGCATCGCGATGCGGGAGGCACTGTCATGAGCGAGCACGCAGCCGAAGGCGAGCACGCGTCGGCCGACCTGGTCGCCCGCTACGCCGCGGGCGACGACCTGCCCGCCGACGTGCTGTGGGCCGTCGAAGCGCACCTGGAGACCTGCGCGCTGTGCCGGCTGCGGCTGGCCGACGCGGCTCCACCCCGGGTCACCGCCCTGACCGCGGCCGTGTGGGCGGACCTCGACCTGCCCGGCGACCCCGCGCCCCGGCGCCGGTTCGCCCGCCGCGTGGCGCCCGCGTTCCTGCCCTGGCTGGCGACGACGGCGCTCGTGCTGCTCGGGACGCTGTTCCTGGACGCCGTCACGCCCACCGGTGCGGCGGTGTCCGCGGTGCTGCTGATCGCGCCGATCGTGCCCGTCCTGGGCGTGGCCGGCGCCTGGACCGGCTCCCTGGACCCGGCCCGCGAACTCGTCCTGTCCACGCCGCGCGCCGGTCTCGAACTGGTCCTGCGGCGGACGTTCGCCGTGCTGCTCGTGGTGCTGCCGCCGCTGCTGGTGGGCGGCTGGCTGACCGGGGCGTCCCCGGCGTACTGGCTGCTGCCGTCCCTGGGCGTCACCTCGGTGGCGCTCGCCCTCGGCAGCGTGCTCGGCGTGCGCCGGGCCGCGATCACCGCCGCCGCCCTGTGGGTGGCGCTGGTGATCGGCCCGGCGGTGGTGCTCGGCGACGTGCCCGGCGTGCTCGCGCCGGGCGCGGCGCCCCTGTGGGCGGCGGCGCTGACGGGGGGCGCCGCCGCCGTGTTCTTCAGGTCCGCGTCCTACGCGCGGCTGTGACGGAGGAGGAAGCGGTGCGTGCAGTGGGAGCGGCGGAGGTCGCGCCGACGGGGTACGCCTGGCAGGTCCGGGCGGAGGGGTTGCGCGTCCGCGCGGGCAGGAGGGTCGCGGTCGACGGGCTCGACCTGCGGCTCGGCCGCGGGGTGCACGGCCTGCTCGGGCCGAACGGCGCGGGCAAGACGACGTTGATCCGGTCGCTGGCGACCGTGCTGAAGCCCTCCGGCGGCACGCTGGAGGTGCTCGGCTCGGCCACGTCCGGGACGGCGGACCTGCGCGCGCTGCGCCGCCGCCTGGGCTACCTGCCCCAGGACTTCGGCTACTACAAGAGGTTCACGGTGCGCGAGTTCGTCGAGTACGTGGCCTGGCTCAAGGAGGTGCCCGAGCGCGACGTGCCGGGCGCCGTGCAGCGGGCCGTCGAACGGGTCGGGCTCGCCGACCGCGCCGACGACAAGCTCAAGACCCTGTCCGGCGGCATGGTGCGGCGGGCCGGCATCGCGCAGGCCATCGTCAACGACCCCGAGGTGCTGCTGCTGGACGAGCCGACCGCCGGGCTCGACCCGGGCCAGCGGGTGCGGTTCCGCGAGCTGCTGGGCGAGCTGGGCGCGGACGCGTGCGTGGTCGTGTCCACGCACCTGGTGGAGGACGTGGCGGCGGCGTGCGACGACGTCGTGCTGGTCGCCGCGGGCAAGCTCGTGTTCCAGGGCACGCCCGCCGGGCTGGCCGCCGCCGGCGGGCCCGACGACGTCGGCGACAGCCCCATCGAGCGCGGCTACTCGGCGCTGCTGGGGCGTGCCTGGTGAAGATCCTCGGCATCGAACTGCGGCGCACCGCGGCCGTGGTGGTCGCGGTCCTGACCGCGCTGGTCGTGCTGCTCATGCTGAACTGGGGGCCGTCGACGAAGAACAGCACCGCGTGGACCCGGCAGTGGTCGTCGATGGTCGAGTGGAGCCGGTTCATGCTGGTCTTCGCCGTGCCGCTGGTGCTGGGCGCGGGCGCGCTCCAGGGGATGCGCGACCGGCGCTCGGGCGTCGACGAGCTGTTCGCCACGACGCCGCGACCGCGCGCCCAGCGGGTCGGCCGGACGCTCGGCGCGTTCGCCGTCGCCCTGGGCGCCGCCTACCTGCTCGTCCTCGTCGTCGGCGCGACGCGGGTCGTGCGGGCCACCGACCACTTCCACTGGGCGTGGCTGCCGGTCGCGCTGGTCGGCGTGCTCGCGCTGGTCGGTTCCGCGTGGCTCGGCCTGGGCGTGGGGCGGGTCCTGCCGTCGGCGCTGACGCCGCCCGTGCTGGCCGGGGTCGGGCTGGCGCTGATGGTGTTCGGCCAGGGGCCGGTGGGGGAGACCTTCCGCCTGACCCTGCTGCGGCCGGCCGTCCCGATGCCCGAGAGCGTGTTCGAGCGCACGGCCCCGCTCGTGTCCGCCGGCCAGGCGGTGTGGTTCACCGGCGTGGCCGTGACCGGCGCGCTGCTGTTCGCGCTGCGGCGGTGGTGGCTCGGGCTGCTGCCGCTGGTCGTGGCGGGCGCGGTCGCCGTGCCGCTGCTGCCGGGCAGCCCGGCGGAGGCCGTGGTGGCCGACCGGCGGGCGGCCGAGGTCGTCTGCGAGGGGCAGCTGTGCCTGACCCGGGCGCACGAGAACGAGCGCGCGGCCCTGGAGCCGCCGGTGCGGGAGGCGTTGCGGCTGCTGGCCGCGCTGCCGTCGCCGCCGACCGCCGTGCGGGAGGTCGTGGGGACCGCGGGGCGGCTCGACCGGCGCGGTCCCGAGCCGACCGACGTGGTGCCGGTGGACCTGGACGAGTTCACCTACTTCCGCTCGGTCACGCCGGTGACGCCGGAGCAGGTGACGAGGTTCCTCGTCGCCGGGGCGGGCACGCGCACGTGCTACGGGGAGCGAGTCCCCGACGAGGTGTCCCGCGAGGTGGCCGCCAGGACGGTGCTGACGTCGTGGCTCACCGGGGAGTTGGAGCCCCTGCCCCTGTACCGGCAGTGGCTCGGCGAGGAGATCGACGCCCTGAGCCGCACGGCGTGGGACGCGCTGCGCGCCCTGCCCGAGGCGGACCAGGCGGCCCGCGTGCAGGCGACCCGCGAGGTCCTCGCGGCCTGCTCCGGCGACGCCCTGCGGACGCTGACCGGCGGCACGTCGTGACCGCGGCCCGGTGGCTGGTGCTGCACGCCCGGTCGAGGGAGGTGCCCGCGTCGCTCGCGGTCGCCGCGGTGGGCGCGGTCGGCGCGGTGCTGCTCGGCGGGCTCGACCGGCCCGGCGGCTCGCCGCAGCTCACCGCCTTCGGGGCGGCCGTGGGGGTGTCCGCGCTGGCGGCCGGGTTCGGCGGCCACGACGTCGACCTCGACCGGACCGCCGCGTTCCGCTGGCCGCCGCGCCGGGCCGCGCACCTGCTGCTCGGGGCGGCGGTCGTGGTCGGCCTGCTGCTGGCGGTCGGCCTGGCGGTCGACCTGCTGTCGGCGGTCGGGTCGGTCGCCGACCCGACCGCCCCGGACGCGGTCGTGCTGCGCGACGTGGCCGGGTTCGGCGGGCTGGCGGCGCTGGGCGCGGTGCTGTTCGGCGCGCGCGCCGCGTGGGTGCCGCCGACGGCCTGGGCGGGGGCCACGCTCGTCGTCCCGCCCGGCGAGAGGTGGGCCGAACGGGTCCTGACCTGGCACGTGCAACCCGCCGGCACGACCGCGGCCACGTTGACCGCGGTCGTGCTGGGCGTCACCGGCCTGCTGGCCTACAGCGCGGTCGGCTGCCGCCGCTGAAAGCGACCCGCACCCCGACCGGCCACCCGCCGGAAGCGCCTCCCCGGAAGCGCCTCCCCGGAACCGACTCACACCCCGGTCGGGTGCCAGACCGTCTTCGTCTCCAGGAACGCCCGCAGCCGGCCCAGGTCCGGCTCGCGGGTGAAGTCCTCGGCCGGCCGGTGGCGCAGGACGCGCTTCACCGTGCCCGCCGCCGACCGCTCCAGGTCGGCCCGGTCCGACTCCGGCGCACCGGTCAGGTCGAGGGCGTTCACGTCCGCGTGCGACGCCAGCCACGGCGCGATCTCCGCGGTCCGCCCGGTCAGCACGTTCACCACCCCGCCCGGCACGTCGGAGGTGGCCAGCACCTCGGACAGCGTGATCGCGGGCAGCGGCCGGTCCTGCGACGACACGACCACCGCCGTGTTGCCGGTCGCGATGACCGGCGCGATCACGCTGACCAGGCCCAGCAGCGACGACCCCTGCGGCGCCAGCACGGCCACCACGCCCGTCGGCTCCGGCACGGAGAACGAGAAGTACGGCCCGGCCACCGGGTTCGCCGCGCCCAGCACGGTGGCGACCTTGTCGGTCCACCCGGCGTACCAGACCCAGCGGTCGACGGCCGCGTCCACCAGCGACCGCGCTTCCTCCACCGCGACGCCCTCGGACGCCGCCACCTCGGCGGTGAACTGCTCGCGGCGGCCCTCCAGCACCTCGGCCACCCGGTACAGCACCTGGCCGCGGTTGTACGCCGTCGCGCCCGACCAGCCGGGGAACGCCTTGCGCGCCGCGCCCACCGCGTCCCGGGCGTCCTTGCGGGACCCCTGAGCGGCGTTGGCCAGGAACGCGCCCCCGGCGTCCACGACCGGGTAGGAGCGCCCGGACTCCGAACGGGGGAACGCGCCCCCGACGTAGAGCTTGTACGTCTTCGCCACGGCGATGCGGTCAGACATCGAGGTACGCCTCCAGCCCGGTGCGACCGCCCTCGCGGCCGAAGCCCGACTCCTGGTAGCCGCCGAACGGGGCGGTCGGGTCGAAGCGGTTGAACGTGTTGGCCCACACCACGCCGGCGCGCATCTTCTGCGCCGCCCACAGGATGCGCGACCCCTTCTCGGTCCAGATGCCCGCGGACAGCCCGTACGGCGTGTTGTTGGCCTTGGCCACCGCCTCGTCGGGCGTGCGGAACGTCAGCACCGACAGCACCGGCCCGAAGATCTCCTCGCGGGCGATCCGCATGGCCTGCGACACGTTGGAGAACACGGTCGGCGCGAAGTAGAAGCCCTTCTCCGGCAACGGGCACGCGGACGTCCAGCGCTCCGCGCCCTCGGCCTCGCCGGTGTCGGCCAGCTCCCGGATGCGGGTCAGCTGCTCGCGCGAGTTGATCGCGCCGACGTCGGTGTTCTTGTCCAGCGGGTCGCCGACGCGCAGCGTGGACACGCGCACGCGCAGCTTCTCCAGCAGCTCCTCGGCCACCGACTCCTGCACCAGCAGCCGCGAGCCCGCGCAGCACACGTGGCCCTGGTTGAAGAAGATGCCGTTGACGATGCCCTCGACGGCCTGGTCGATGGGGGCGTCGTCGAACACGATGTTCGCCGCCTTGCCGCCCAGCTCCAGGGTGAGCTTGCGGTTGGTGCCCGCGAGCTGCCGCTGGATGGTCTTGCCGACGTCCGTCGACCCGGTGAACGCCACCTTGTCCACGTCCGGGTGGTTCACGACGGCCGCGCCGACGTCACCCGCGCCGGGCAGGATGTTGACCACGCCGGGCGGCAGGTCGGCCTGCTGGATGATCTCGGCCAGCACCAGCGCGCTCAGCGGCGTCGTCTCGGCGGGCTTGAGCACCACGGTGTTGCCGCAGGCCAGGGCGGGCGCGATCTTCCACGCCGCCATCAGCAGCGGGAAGTTCCACGGGATGACCTGGCCGGCCACGCCCAGCGGGCGCGGGTCCGGGCCGTACCCCGCGTAGCCGAGCTTGTCCGCCCAGCCCGCGTGGTAGAAGAAGTGCGCGGCGGCCGTGGGCACGTCCACGTCCCGCGACTCCTTGATCGGCTTGCCGTTGTCCAGCGACTCCAGCACGGCCAGCTCGCGAGCGCGCTCCTGGACCAGCCGGGCGATGCGGAAGATGTACTTGGCCCGCTCGGAGCCCGGCATCCTCCCCCACACCCGGTCGTAGGCGCGGCGGGCGGCCTTCACGGCCCCGTCGACGTCCGCGGCGGTGGCCGTGGAGACCTCGGCGAGCACCTCCTCGGTGCCCGGGTTGATCGTCTTGAGCGGCTCGCCACCGCCCTCGACGAACTCGCCGTCGACGAACATCCGGTAGGTCGGCTTGAGGTTCGCGATGTCCCGCGACTCGGGCGCGGGCGCGTATTCCCACATGTCTCAGTCCACCGTCACGTAATCGGGGCCGCTGTAGTGGCCGTCCAACTGGGTGCGCCGCTGCATCAGCAGGTCGTTGAGCAGCGTGGAGGCGCCGAACCGGAACAGGTCCGGGGTCAGCCACTCGGGGCCCGCGACCTCGTGCACCGCCACCAGGTACTTGATCGCGTCCTTGGTGCTGCGGATGCCGCCCGCGGGCTTCACGCCCCGCAGCTCGCCGGTCTGGGTGTGCCAGTCGCGCACCGCCTGGAGCATCACGTGCGTCACCGGCAGCGTCGCGGCGGGCGACACCTTGCCGGTGGAGGTCTTGATGAAGTCGCCGCCCGCGAGCAGCCCGATCCACGAGGCGCGGCGCACGTTGTCGTAGGTCGCCAGCTCGCCGGTCTCCAGGATGACCTTGAGGTGCGCGTCGCCGCACGCGCGCTTGACCTGCGCGATCTCGTCGAACACCTGGCCGTAGCGGCCGGACAGGAACGCGCCCCGGTCGATCACCATGTCGATCTCGGTGGCGCCCGCGTCCACCGCGTACGCGGTGTCCTCCAGCTTCACCTTCAGCGACGAGCGGCCCGACGGGAACGCGGTGGCCACGCTGGCCACGTTGACGCCCGTGCCCGCCAGCTCCTCCACCGCGGTCGCGACCATGTCGGGGTACACGCACACGGCGGCGACCCTCGGCACCTCCGGCCGGTCCGGGTCGGGCCTGCGCGCCTTGGCCGCGAGCGAGCGCACCTTGCCGTGCGTGTCCGCGCCCTCCAGCGTGGTCAGGTCGACCATGGAGATCGCCGTGTCGATCGCCCACAGCTTCGCGGCCTTCTTGATGCTGCGCGTCCCGAGACCGGCCGCGCGCTGTTCGACGCCGACCTGGTCCACCCCGGGCAGCCCGTGCAGGAACCGGCGCAGCGACGCGTCGTCCCGGACGGCGTCGGCGAGCGCCGGGGGCAGCGACGCCTGTGTCGATGGAGCAGCCATGCAGCCGAGTCTAAGCGGACTGGGACGGCCGTCCTAAGTGAGCGGGTAAGGGCTGGTCAGCGGGGGTGCGGAGGTCCGCTCAGCCCTCGATCTCGTCCCGCTTCGCGCCCTTGAGCTTCTTCTTCTTGGGGCGGCGCACCTCGACCGCGCCCATCATCGCGAAGCCGGTGACGCGCACCACCGGACCACCGGGCACGGTCGGTTCACCCTTGTGGGTCGAGTCCTCGAAGGCGCCCATGAAGCCGACGCCGTCCACCCGCACGGTCACCTCCGGCGGCACGATGATCTCGATGCCGCCCATCAGCGCGTAGGCGTTGATCGTCGTCTCCTGCTGCGCGAAGCGGGCCTTGGTGAGGTCCAGCTGGACCCCGCCCATGACCGCCACGGCGTTGTGCGTGACGGGCACGACCCACTCGCCGCGGCGGTCGACGCCGGACCAGAACGCGAACGACGTCGCCGAGCCGGGCGTGCCGCCGACCCGCGAGGACGGCGGGGTGTGCTGGAGCGGCGCCGGCAGCACGGTGGGCGGGGCCACGCCGAGGTCGGCGGTCAGCGGCACCAGCTCGCCGTAGGTCCTCGACGCGTACACCGCCGCCAACCGCTCGTCCAGCTCGTGCAGGTCGAGGCGACCCTCGCCGTGCGCCTGCTGGAGCACCCGGGCCACCTGCTCGCGGTCGGCGTCCGAGGCGCGCATCTGACGGGGGTCGGGGACAAGCTCGTCGCTCACCCGGGTGAGTCTAGGAGCACGTCGTGCGTTTGACGACGGAACGCGGGATCATGCCCGAACCGGACGCCGGGCGTGGCCGTCACGTGCCGGTGGCGGTGAGCACGAGCGTCCCCGACCGCACGTCCAGGTACGCCGTCGCCGACCACCGACCGCCGGAGAAGGCCCTGGTCAGAGCCTCGCCGGTGAGGAACGGGCCGGGCGGGAGCCCGTCGCGCAGCCCGTCCGCGACCGACGGTCGCAGGCCCTGCTCGGTCGGGTGGTGGGCGGCCACCAGGCCGGCCACCCGGTCGGCCGGCAGCGCCACCACCGCGTCGATCCAGTACGTCGACGGACCCGGCACGTCGGCGCGACCGTACGTGCCCGACATCCACCGCGCTCCCCCCGGCGTCCCCAGCGCGGGGAACCGCGACAGCAGCGGGTCGAGGTCGGTCCGCAGCTCACCCGTCCCCGACTTCACCGCCGCACCGGTGCTCGCCATCGGCTCGTCCTCCTCCACCACCAGCACCCGGTAACCGACCGCACCCACCACCAGCACCACCAGCACCGCCGCCACCGCGGCCAGCGCGAGCACCCACGGCCGGGGCCCCGCCGGTCGGGGGCGCGCCGGTCGAGCCCCTGCGGGCCGGGGTCCCGCTGGCTGAGCCCCCGCAGGCCGGGGCCCCGCAGGTCGAGACCCCCCTGGCCGGGGTCCCCCCGGTACGACCCCCGCAGGCGGGGGCGCCGTCACCCGGCGCTCCGCCGGCACGCCGTCCACTAGCGCCGCTCCCTCGGGTTGTCCGGGGTCGGGCCCCGGTCGCGCTCCGCGCCGCGCGTGCCCTCGTCGACGCGGGGCGCGACGACGTCGGGCGCGCCCTGCGGCGGGTTGCCGAGCTCCCAGGTGACCGTCCTGGTCGCCTGGCCGTGCGTGTCGAACGGCTTCGCCCACCCCACCTCGGTGAACCTGCCGTTCTCGTCGTCACCCGCACCGGTCGCGATGTCGGCCTGGCCGCGGTTGAAGTTGTAGCGGTCCTCGGCCTCCACGGTGACCGTCATCGTCACCCGGTTCCCGTCCACGCGCACGTTCCCGTGGCTCCACACCTGGTACGCGCCGACGGCCTTCTGCCAGTTCTCCGTCTTCGGGTACGAGTCGGCGGCCGACGGCTGCCCGGTCAGGGGGAACTCGGTGTGCCCCGCCCGCACCAGCTCCTCCGCCGCCCGCGCGGCCCGGGTGATCTCGCCGTCGAGGCCCGCGCGGATTCCCGAGTCCTCCCGGACGGCCTTGTCGTAGTCGAACCCGCGCGGTTCACCGCTGTTCTTCCAATAGTGCTCGTACATCCCGGTGGCGTCCGGCATCATGCCCAGCGCCTGCGCCCCGCGCAATTTCGCCAACCACTCGGCCTTGGACACCTGGTCCCGCCAGTTCGATTCCGCCGAGCCGTGCGCGAAATCGTCGTCGAACCGGATGTCGGGCCGGTCGGGCGGTCCGACCCGGTAGCGCCCGTCCTCGGTGCGCGCGGTCGGGTCGGCCTCGGCGAGGCTCGCCGCACCGCCGTCGGACACCTGCGCCGCCTCGGCCTTGGCCAGGGCCGCGGCCAGCGAGTCGTCCGCCGCCCGCGCCGCGACCAGCACGCGTTCCACGCGGTCCGCCAGCTCGGCGGCCAGGCGGGTGCGCTCGTCGGCGGGCTGCGTCCCGGGCGCCTCGTCGCGCACCGACCCGTCGGCCGCGATGCCGAAGCCGTGGGCGCGGGCGACCGACTCGGCCTCCTCGACGAGGTGGCGCAGCGCGGTGACCGCGTCCGACGCCTCCTGGAGCGCGCGCTGCACCGACCCGGCCTCGGCGACGACGTGCTCGGCGCGGTCCCTGATGGCGGCGAGCGCGCCGCGGGCCGCGGTGGCCCCGTCGCCGTGCCAGAACAGCGGGCCGAACGAGCCGACCAGCTCGTCCTCCAGGCCGATGAGCAGGTCCTTGCGGCCCCGGACCGCCTGCGCGGCGCCCTCCAGCCCGTCCGCGTCCCACCGGCGGACGTCCCCGTAGGTCAGGGCCATCCGACCAGCCCGCCGGAGAAGTCGCGCGCGGACGCGGCGTCGTCGGCCGCGTACCGGTCCGCCGACGCCGACAGGTTCGCGGAGAACGCGCCCACGTCCCGCGACCAGGTCGCCACGCGGTCGTCCCACGCCCTCGCCAACCGCTCGGCCCGGTCGGCCGACCGCGAACCGGGCAGGCCGGCCGGCACCTGCCCGACCGCCTCGCCCAGCCCGACCCGCCGCGCCCGTTCCCCCGCCGACGCCGCCGACGCGGCAGCCGCGCGCAGCCCTTCGACGTCCACCTCGAAGCCGCTCATGTCCCTCCCCGGACGATTGGCCGTGAATCGCACGCTAGCCGCGCCGGGGAAAGGAGGAATAGCTCGTTCGCTCGAATGGATCTGTATTCCACCCGGTGGTGAACACGAATTATGCGGAATTGCTGGGTCTGCGAACGGCGAGACCGGCGGCCGAGTAGATCGCGTCTATCACCCGCATGGTGGAAACCGCGTCGTCCGCCGTCGTGGGGAACGGTTCGCCGCGCAGGACCGCGCCGGCGAACGCGTCCAACTGGTAGGCGTAGGACGTGCGGCGGTCGAAGCGCTCCACCCGGCGCTGCCCCGCCAGCTTCACGGTGAGCCGGTGGCCCGCCTGCGGCATGAACGGGTTGAGCACCCGCATCTCGCCGTTCTCCCCGATGACCCTCGCCGACAGCTTGAGCACCGAGCGGGACCACATCGACGCCACCACCGTGCCCGTGTGCCCGGCGGGGAACAGCAGCTCGGCCCGCATCGCCCGGTCCACGCCCTCGCCCTTGAGCAGCGCCCGCGCCGAGCGCACCTCGGGTTCGCCGCCGCCCAGCAGCCGCACCAGGTTCACCGGGTAGCAGCCGGCGTCCATCAGCGCGCCGCCCGCCAGCTCCAGCGAGTACCGGATGTCGCCGAACCTCGGCAGCGGGAACGCGAGCCGCGCGTCGACGTGCCGCAGCGGCCCCAGCTCCCCGACCACCTCGGCCATCCGCGCGGCCAGCGGGTGGTAGCGGTAGTGGAACGCCTCCATCACCACCAGCCCGCTCGCGTTCGCCACCTCGGCCACCTCGGCGGCCTCCTCGGCGTTGGCGGCGAACGGCTTCTCGCACAGCACGTGCTTCCCGGCCGCCAACGCCCGCAGCGTCCACCTCCCGTGCAGCGCGTTGGGCAGCGGGACATAGACCGCGTCGATGTTGGGGTCGTCCAGCAGCGCCTCGTAGCTGTCGTGCACCTTGGCCACCAGGTGCCGGTCGGCGAACCGCCGGGCCCGCCCGACGTCCCGCGCCGCCACCGCCGCCACCTCGACCACCCCCGAGGTCCGGGCCGGTCGAACCACTGCCGCCGGCGCGATCCGCGCCGCACCCAAGATCCCGATCCGCACGTGGTCGGTCATGGTCAGGACGCTACCCCCGGGAGCACCTCGTCAACCCCGAGCCGCCGGATGTCCGGTCAGCGGACGCCGGACGGTGCCACATACTGTTCGACCATGGACGTCCTCGTCGTCGATCACCCCCTGGCCCGGGCGCGGCTGACCACCATGCGCGACGCCCGCACCGACAACGCGGCGTTCCGCGCCGCGCTGCACGAGCTGACCGTGATGCTGGTCTACGAGGCCACGCGGCACGCGCCGGTGGCCGAGGAGCGGGTGCACACGCCGGTCGCCCGGACCACCGGTTACCGGCTGGAGAACCCGCCGCTGCTGGTGCCCGTCCTCCGGGCCGGCCTCGGCATGGCCGACCAGGCGCACAAGCTGATCCCCGACGCGCAGATGGGGTTCGTCGGCCTGGCGCGCGACGAGGAGACGCTCCAGCCCACGCCGTACATGGAGTCGCTGCCGGAGAGCCTGGCCGGCCGACCGGTGTTCGTGCTGGACCCGATGCTGGCCACCGGCGGGTCGATGGCCTACACGATCCGCCTGCTGACCGACCGGGGCGCGACGGACGTGACCGCTATCTGCGCCCTGGCCGCGCCCGAGGGCATCAAGCACCTGGCCGACTCCGACCTGCCGGTGCGCCTGGTGACCGCCAGCGTCGACGAGCGCCTGAACGACTCGGGCTTCATCGTCCCGGGCCTCGGCGACGCCGGCGACCGCCAGTACGGCGCCGTCTAACCCCGAGAGTCCAACGCTCAAGCCCCGAGAGTCCAACGCTCAGGACCCCTGAGTTCTACATCCAGGACGGCGCGAGCGCTCACCGGGGAGTCCCGAACGTAGAACTCGGTGGTCCTGGGCGTTGGACTCTCGCGACCTGGGTGTTGGACTCTCGGGGCCTGGGTGTTGGACTCTCGCGGGTCAGGCGGGGGTGAGGGTGGTGGCGTGGTCGGCGGCCCACTGGGCCAGGGTCCGGCCCGGGCGGCCGGTGACGGTCGCGTGGTCGGGGGTCACGTCGGCCGGCTCCTCGGCGTGCTGGGCCATGTAGCCGAGCAGGTACTCGGCCACGTCGTAGGGCAGGCCCTCGTCGCGGATCAGGGCGGCCCGCGCCTGGCCGTACGTGAGGCGCTCGTAGCGGATCGGCCGGCCCAGGCCGCGCGCGAACGCCTCCGCCTGCTGCCGGTGCGTCAACGCCTCGGGGCCGCTGAGCGTGTACGCCCGCCCCGCGTGCCCGTCGCACAGCAGGGCGTGCACGACGACCTCGGCCACGTCGGCCTCGTGCACCGGCGCGCCCACCGAGTCCGGGAACGGCGCGCGCACCACGTCGTCCTCCCGGATGCCGCGCGCCCAGACCAGCTTGTTCGCCATGAACTCGCCCGGCCGCACGTGCGTCCACGCCACCCCGGACGCCTCGACCACCTGCTCCACGTCGTGGTGCAGCTCGTAGCTGCCGGGCCGTCGCGCGGTGACCGCGCTGCTGGACAGGAACGCCACCCGCCGCAGGTCGGGGGCGGCGCGCAGGAACGCCTCGGCGTGCGCGGGCGCCTCGTCGGACTCGACGACGGCGATCAGGTAGGCGGCCGTCACGCCCTCCAGCGGCAGGTCGGCGGGCCGGGTCAGGTCGCCCGCCACGACCTCCGCGCCGGCGGGCAGCCCGGCCCGCGCCGGGTCGCGGGTGAGCGCCCGCACCGCCGCACCCGCCGCCAGCAGCTGCTCGACGACGGCGCGGCCGACGGTGCCGGTCGCCCCGGTGACCAGGATCGTCACGTGTTCCCCCAGTGGCTCGGTGTTCAAATTTGAATACCGACGCTAGCGCGGTCGGTCGGGTGTCCGCACATGCAAAAGTTTGCAAAGGCCGTGGCGAACCCGGTGGGCACGACCTCCGGCGACGGCGGGCGGTGTTGCCGGATTCGGCCGTTCGGCCGTAGCAATGGTCTAGACCTCATCACTACCGTGGTCCAGACCACAACCGGAATGCTGCCGCCGCCCCGCGAGGAGAAGCATGTCGAGCAGGAGATGGGTGCTCCCCGCCCTCCTGGCCACCGCGTTGGTCGCCTCACTGGCGCCGCAGGCCGCCGCCCACGACGAGGACCGCCACGGCGGCCACCACGCCGGCGGGACGAAGACCCGCACCGTCGGGTACTACACCCAGTGGAGCGGTTACGACCGGAACTTCCTGGTCAAGAACCTCGTCACCAACGGCACCGCGCCGCGCCTGACGCACCTGAACTACGCGTTCGGGTTCCTCGACGAGAGCGGCGCGTGCGTCAGCTCCGACCCGTGGGCCGACTACCAGTGGCCGTTCACCGCCGAGCAGTCCGTCAGCGGCGAGGCGGACGAGGCGGGCCAGGCGCTGTCCGGCAACCTCAACCAGCTCAAGCAGCTCAAGGCGAAGCACCCGAAGCTGCGGATCAACATCTCCCTCGGCGGCTGGACCGGCTCCAAGTACTTCTCCAACGCCGCCCTCACGCCCGAGTCGCGCGCCGCCCACGTGGCCTCGTGCCTCGACATGTGGCTCAAGGGCAACCTGCCCGGCCTCGCGCCCGGCGCGGCGGCGGGCGTGTTCGACGGCATCGACCTCGACTGGGAGTGGCCGGCCAGCGAGGCCGCGCCCGGCAACGTCGTGCGCCCCGAGGACAAGCGGAACTTCACCGCGCTGCTCGTCGAGTACCGCAAGCAGCTCGGCAAGCTGACCTGGCGGACCGGCAGGTCCTACGACCTCACCGCGTTCCTGCCCGCCGACCCGCGGCAGGTCGACCGGGGCTTCGAGGTCGCACGGGTCTTCGGCCTGCTGACCTTCGGCACGGTCCAGGGCTACGACTACCACGGCGCCTGGGACCCGCGGACGAACCAGCAGTCGTCGATCCGCACCCCCGCCGGCGACCCCGCGCCGCTGCCGTTCAGCTCGCAGGTCGCGGTCGACCACTACCTGGAGAACGGCGCGCCGAAGAACAAGGTCGTCCTGGGCGTGCCCTTCTACAGCCGCGGCTGGACCGGCGTGACCAACGCGGACAACGGCCTGTTCCAGAACGCGACCGGCCCCGCGCCGGCGACGTACGAGGCGGGCTACGAGGACTACCGCGTCCTCAAGGCGCAGCTGCCCCGGTTCACCGTGCACCGCGACGCGAAGGCCGGGCACGCCTGGCTGTTCGACGGCACCACGTTCTGGACCTGGGACGACCCGACCGAGATGAGGCGCAAGGGCCGCTACGTGGCGGACCGGCGGCTCGGCGGCGCGATGATCTGGTCGCTCGACGGCGACACCGCCGACGGCGAGCTGATCAAGGCGCTCACCAGCGGACTGTCCTGAGAAGGGCAGTTCACGGGGTCCGGGGGGTTTCGCGGCGGCCGCCCCCCGGGCCCCACCTTCTTCGTCAGCGGCGGGCGCGCCAGCCGTCGGTCAGGGCGCGCAGCGCGCCCTCGTAGATCGCGTCGAGGCCCAGCTCGGGCGGCACGTTGCCGTTCAGCTCCAGGGTCAGCAGGCCGTGCACCGTGCCCCACACGCCCACGGCGAGCCGCGCGCTCGGGTTCGGCGCGAACAGCCCCGCCTCCAGGGCGCGCGTCACGTGCGCCAGCAGCGGTTCGAAGGCCGCGCAGGACGCCTCGAACACCTCGGCGGACGGCTCGAAGCCCGGCACGACCTTGGCGTACATCACCAGGTAGAACTGCGGGTCGGCCAACGCGCTGCGCCGGTAGGCGAGGCCCAGCTGCACGAGGTCCTCGACCGGGTCGTCCGTCCGCGGCACCTCCGCGAGCCGTTCACCGAAACGGCGGAACGCCTCCTCGTAGAGGGCGTTGAGCAGCGCGGGCTTCCCGCCGAACAGCGAGTAGACCGCGGTGGTGGAGGTGTTGACATCGGCCGCCAGCCTGCGCAAGCTCAATGCGCCCGGGCCCTCGGCGGACAGCAGTTCACCTGCCCGGACCAGCAGGCGGGCGCGGAGAGCGTCGTCGTGCGTCTTGGGCCGCGGCACCCGCGCAGTATATATCAAAACACTGTTACCAAATTAGTCTGGCCATTGTGGTACCAAGTTGGTACCGTCCTTCCCCATGGCGATGACCCTGCGTCTGAGTGACGAGGAGAACCGGCGGCTCGACGAGCTCGCCGCGGCCGAGGGGCGTTCCAAGCAAGAGGTGGTCCGGTTGGCGCTGGCCGAGCGCTGGGCCAGGCTGCAGAAGGAGGAGCAGCTGTCCGAGGTGCTCGGGCGCGTGCTCCCCAAGTACCGCGGGCTGCTCGACCGGCTCGGCTCCGCCTGACCCGTCCGCTTTTTCGGCTTCCCGCAGCGCTCGGTAGTCGATCCCGCACGTTCGAGTGACGGTCCGGATTCCCCTCGCCGTTCGAACACATGTTCGATACGGTGAATCCGTGCAGTTCAACCACTGTCAACCGCTCCGCCTGCGTGCGCACCCGTGCGAACGCCCACGACGCCGTCGAGCGCACCGGTATGGTGCGCCGTTGAAGATCGGGCCGCGTCCTGGTCGCGCTCCGGCGCACAGCGCGGCCGACACCATCCTCGACGTCGTCCGGACGGCGAGGCGATACGGACCTGAGGGGGTGGGTGGTGGCGCCGGAATGCCGGCGGCGGCCTGGCCGCACCGGAGTCCCCGCCCCGCAGGACAGGGAGCGCGTCAAGCAGTGGTCAACTACCTCGACGCCGGCGACTTGCTCGTGCTGGCGACCGCCGTCACCGGCGGGGACCTGGTCGTGCGCGACTTAGGTCTCCTCGACTCCGCAGCCCACCGCCCCAGGGCATCAGTGCTGGGGGTCGAGGCGTACGACACGCTCTGGCTGAAAGCCGCCGCGCTGCTCGACTCGATCGTCCGCACGCGTCCACTGGCCGAGGGCAACTGGCGCCTCGGGTGGGTCGCGGCCGTGACGCTGTGCGACATCAACGGCTGGGTGGTGGACGCCGAGGAGGACGAGGCGCTCGACCTCGTCCGCGCGCTCGGCAGGGAGCAGATCGACGTGGCCGGCATGGCCGCCCACCTGGAGGCGTGGGGCCTGGCGAAGGAGGGCTGAGCCGGCGTCCGGCCCCCACCGGGGGCGTCCGGTGGCCGAAACGGGTTGACCTGGAGTGCACTCCAGCTCCTACGGTCGTCTGCGTGACTTACTCGATCGCTCAGGCGGCGCAGCGCAGCGGGTTGTCGATCGACACGCTGCGCTACTACGAACGCATCGGCCTGGTGGACCCGCCCGCGCGGGACGCGGGCGGCCGGCGGACCTACAGCGACGACGACCTGGGCTGGCTCCACTTCCTCACCAGGCTGCGCACGACCGGCATGCCGATCCGCATGATGCGGGAGTACGCGCAGCTCAGGCACGGTGGTGGGCTGACCGCGGGCCGGCGCAAGCAGATGCTCCACGAGCACCGCGCCTCGGTGCGCGCGCGCATCGCCGAGCTGCAGTCCTGCCTGGACGTGCTGGACTACAAGATCACGCACTACGAGCAGATCGAGCACACCTTCGTGGAAGGGATCACGGCGTGACGCTGCTGGGCGGGCTGGAAGCGGGCCGGCAGGGCCTGGGCTGCATGGGCATGAGCCAGTCGTACGGCGCGGGTGACGAGCGCGGGTCGATCGCCACGGTCCACCGCGCCCTCGACCTCGGCGTCGTGCTCCTCGACACCGCCGACGTCTACGGCGCGGGCGCCAACGAGGAGCTGGTGGGGCGGGCGATCGCGGACCGCCGCGACCGCGTCGTCCTCGCCACCAAGTTCTCCCTCGCCGACCCCGGGCGCCGCCCGCGCGGCGACGCGCCGTACGTGCGGCAGGCGGCCGAGGCGTCGCTGCGCCGGCTCGGCGTCGACCACGTCGACCTGTACTACCAGCACCGCGTCGACCCGACCGTGCCGGTGGAGGAGACCGTGGGCGCGATGGCCGAACTGGTCGCCGAGGGCAAGGTCCGGCACCTCGGGCTGTCCGAGGCGTCCGCGGCCACGATCCGCCGCGCCCACGCCGTGCACCCGATCGCCGCGCTCCAGAGCGAGTGGTCGCTGTGGTCGCGCGACGTCGAGGCGGAGGTCGTGCCGACGTGCCGAGAGCTGGGCATCGGCCTGGTGCCGTTCTCCCCGCTCGGGCGGGGTTTCCTGACCGGCCGCGTGACGTCCGTCGACGACCTCGACGAGGACGACGTGCGCCGCGGCCTGCCCCGGTTCGCCGGCGAGAACTTCGCCCGCAACACCGCGATCGTGCGGGCCCTCCAGGAGCTGGCCGCCGAACGCGGCGTCACCGCCGGTCAGCTCGCCCTGGCCTGGGTGCACCACCAGGGGCCCGACGTCGTGCCGATCCCCGGCACCAAGCGGGTGGAGTACCTGGAGGAGAACGTCGCCGCCGCCGACCTGGTGCTGACGCCGGAGGAGCTGCGGGTGGTCGAGGCCGCCACGTCGGCCGTCGTCGGCGAGCGGTACACGCCCGAGATGCTCAAGCTCTCCAACCGCTAGTGCACGGAGTCGGTCCGGGGTGGTTGGCCGCCCCGGACCGGGCCGAGCACAGTGGGAACCGGACCGTTGCCGGACTCCGGAGGGGGAGCGCCATGGAGAACCGCCGTCTGGGTGCGCTGGAGGTGAGCGCGCAGGGGCTGGGCTGCATGGGGATGAGCGAGTTCTACGGGCCCGGCGACGACGTCGAGTCGACCGCCACCATCCGCCGCGCGCTCGACCTGGGCGTCACGTTCCTCGACACGGCCGACATGTACGGGCCGTTCACGAACGAGGAGCTGGTCGGCCGGGCGATCCGGGGCCGCCGGGACGAGGTCGTGCTGGCCACCAAGTTCGCGGTGGTCCGCGAGCCGGGCGCCGACTGGGGCGTGCGCGGCGACCCCGCGTACGTGCGGCAGGCGGCCGAGGCGTCGCTGCGCCGGCTCGGCGTCGACCACGTCGACCTCTACTACCAGCACCGGTTGGACCCCGGCGTGCCGGTGGAGGAGACCGTGGGCGCGATGGCCGAGCTGGTCGCCGAGGGCAAGGTGCGGCACCTCGGGCTGTCCGAGGTGGGCGCGGCGACGCTGCGCCGGGCGCACGCCGTGCACCCGATCGCCGCGGTCCAGAGCGAGTGGTCGCTGTGGTCGCGCGACATCGAGGACGAGGTCGTGCCCGCGTGCCGCGAGCTGGGCGTCGGCGTGGTGGCGTACTCGCCGCTGGGCCGGGGCTTCCTCACCGGCCGGTACACGTCGAAGGACGACTTCGCGCCCGGCGACGTGCGGCTCACCCACCAGCCGAGGTTCGCCGACGACGCGAACTTCGCCCGCAACCTGGCGCTGGTGGAGTCGCTGCGGGAGGTGGCGCGCGAGCACGGCGTGACGCCCGCGCAGATCGCCCTGGCGTGGGTGCACCACCGGGGCGCCGTGCCGATCCCGGGCACCAAGCGGGTGCGGTACCTGGAGGAGAACGCCGCCGCCGCGTCGATCCGGCTCACCGGCCCCCAGCTGGCGCGCGTCGAGTCGGCCGTGCCCGCGGACGCCGTGGCCGGCACCCGCTACCCGGCGCAGGTCATGGACACCCTGGGGCGCTGACCATGAAGGCTCACATGATCGTGGCGGCGACCGTCGCGCCCAGCTCGTAGCACCGCTCGCGCGCGGCCCGGTCCGGTGCGCCGGTGAGGGTCACGGTGTCGCCGACCGGCGTCCACCCGAGCCCCGTCGTGATGTCCCGGATCGCCCGCACCGCGCCCTCGGTGCCCTGGTTGCCGTGCACGTACGCCCCGAACGGCCGGCCGCGCGTGGCGTCCAGGCAGGGGTAGTAGACGGTGTCGAAGAAGTGCTTGAGCGCGCCGCTGATGTACCCGATGTTGACGGGCGTGCCGAGCAGGTAGCCGTCGGCGGCGAGGACGTCGGACGCGGTCGCGCCCAGCGCCGGCACCCGCACCACCTCGACCCCGGCCACCTCCGGGTCGTTGGCCCCGGCGACGACGGCCTCGAACAGCTCGTGCGTCGCGGGCGACGGCGTGTGGTGGATGATCAACAACCGGGCCATGGAACCAGTGTGGCCCCCGCACGTCTTAGTAGGTGACCGGGAGGGAGTCATGGACACTCGCAGCATCGCCACGATGGAGCGCAACCGCAGGATCACCTGGGGAGGCGGGGTCGGCGTCTCGCTGACGCTGATCGGCCTGCCGCTGGTCTTCATCGCGCTGTGGCCGGGGGTCGACCACAGCCCGTGGGCCGTCAACACGATGATCCTGGCGGTCGGCGTCGCGCTCTGCGCCGCCGGCTACGTCGCCGGGCGCATCGCGGTCGCCGCGCTCACCGAGAACCGGCCGAACCGCGTGAGCCCGCCGACCAAGCGGCCGTACCTGGTGGCGGGCGGTGCGCTGGCGATCGCGGTGCTGTGCCTGGTCATCGCGATCATGTCCTGATCCTCCGGGGACCCGACCCTCCGGGGCCCGGTCCCCTACGGGGCCCGGTCCCCTCCGGGGCTCGGTCCCCTACGGGGCGAGCAGCCCCTCCACGCGGGCGCGCAGGTCGGCCAACCGGGCCGTCGCGCGCTCCCGGGCGGCCGGCAGGTCGTCGGACACGGGTTCGACGACCTCCAGGTACGCCTTCAGCTTCGGTTCCGTGCCGGACGGCCGCACGACGACCCGCACGCCCTCGGCCGTCAGCCGCACCACGTCGGCCCCCGGCAGCAGGTCCTCGAACGCGAAGCCGGCCGGCGGCTCGGCGCGCAGCCGCGCCATCAGCGCCCCGATCCGGGACAGGTCGGTGAACCGCAGCGACACCTGGTCGGTCAGGTGCAGGCCGTGGTCGACGGCCAGCTGGTCCAGCGCGTCGAGCAGGTCGCGGCCGGACGCCTTCAGCCCCGCCGCCAGGTCGCACGCGACGACCGCCGCCGAGATGCCGTCCTTGTCGTTGACGTGCGCCGGGTCTACGCAGGTGCCCAGCGCCTCCTCGTAGGCGAACACCAGCCCCTCGCCCGCGCGGACCAGCCACTTGAACCCGGTGAGCGTCTCCGCGTACCGGGCGCCGCGCGCCGCCGCGATGGACCCCAGCAGCGACGACGACACGATCGTGGTGGCCACCAGCGGGTCCGGGGTGTCCGCGGTGGACAGCACCAGGGAGCCGAGCAGCACGCCGGTCTCGTCGCCGCGCAGCATCCGCCACGTCCCGTCGCGCCCCCGCACGCCCAGCGCGCACCGGTCGGCGTCCGGGTCGAGCGCGACGGCCAGGTCCGCGTCGACCTCCGCGGCGAGCGCCAGCAGCCGGTCCGCCGCGCCCGGCTCCTCCGGGTTGGGGAACGCCACGGTCGGGAAGTCCGGGTCCGGCACGGCCTGCTCCCGCACCACCCGCACGTCGGTGAACCCGGCCCGCCGCAGCGCCTCCACGGCCGTCGCGCCGCCCACGCCGTGCATCGGCGTCAACGCCACCCGCAGGTCGCGCGCCGTGCCGCGGGGCAGCGACGCGACCCGTTCCAGGTACTCGTCGACCTCGGCGTCGGTCACCGTCGCCCACGAGTCGGCCAGCGGCACGGACACCGCGGCCGGCACCGCGCGGATCGCGGCCTCGATCTGCCGGTCCTCCGGCGGCACGATCTGCCCGCCGCCCGCCAGGTACAGCTTGTAGCCGTTGTCGGCGGGCGGGTTGTGCGAGGCGGTGACCTGCACGCCCGCCACCGCGCCGTGCCGCTTGACCAGGAACGCGAGGACCGGCGTCGGCAGCGGCCGGGGCAGGGCGCGCACGTCGAAGCCCTCGGCGGCCAGCACCCCGGCCGCCGCGGCGGCGAAGTCCTCCGAGCCGTGCCGGGCGTCGCGGCCGACGAACACCGTGCCGACGCGCCCGTTGGCCTTGAGCCACGCGGCCAGCCCGGCCGTGGTGCGCACGACGACGGCCCGGTTCATGCCGTTGGGGCCGGCCCGCACGGGGCCGCGCAGCCCGGCCGTGCCGAACGCGAGCGGCCCGGCCATCCGGTCGGCCAGCTCGTCGGCCGCCGCCGGGTCGCCGCCCAGGGCCCGCGCCAGCACGCCCTGGAGCTCGGCGCGGGCGTCCGGGTCGGGGTCGTCGGCGATCCAGCGGAACGCGGCGTCGCGCAGCGCGGGCGTCAGGCTCATGCGCGGGCCGCCGGCTCGGCCCTGGTCACCAGTTCGCGCAGCAGCGCGCCCATCCGGCTCGCCGCCGCCTTGCCGGCCTCCAGCACCTCCTCGTGGTTGAGGGGTTCGCCGGTGATGCCCGCCGCGAGGTTCGTGACCAGGGACAGCCCGAACACCTCGACGCCCTCGGCGCGGGCCGCGATGGCCTCCAGCACGGTGGACATGCCGACCAGGTCGGCGCCCATCGTGCGCAGCATCCGGATCTCGGCGGGCGTCTCGAAGTGCGGACCGGGCAGGCCCGCGTAGACGCCCTCCTCCAGCGACGGGTCGATCTCCCGGGCGAGGTCGCGCAGCCGCGGCGAGTACAGGTCGGTCAGGTCCACGAACCGCGCCCCGACCAGCGGCGACGACGCGGTGAGGTTCAGGTGGTCGCTGATCAGCACGGGCTGCCCGACCGACATGCCCTGCCGCAGCCCGCCCGCCGCGTTGGTCAGCACGACCGTGCCGACGCCGGCCGCGGCGGCGGTGCGCACGCCGTGCACGACCCGGTCCACGCCCTTGCCCTCGTACCCGTGCGTGCGACCGAGCATGACCAGCACGTTCCTGCCGCCGACCGGCACCGACCGCAGCGTGCCGCCGTGCCCGACGGCGGTGGGGGCCGCGAACCCGGGCAGCTCGGCCATCGGCACCTCGGCGGCGGGCTCCCCGATCAGGTCCGCGGCCGGGCGCCAGCCCGACCCGAGGACCACGGCGATGTCGTGCCTGTCCACGCCGGTCCGCTCGGCCAGCGCCCGCGCGGCCTCCGTGGCCAGGGCTTCCGGTGTGGTGCTCTCACTGATGGCGGTCACGGCACGGCAGCCTAACCGCAGCTCCCACCCGCTGCCCGCGCGCCGGCCGGCCGAACCCGTGGAGCCGGTCAGTCGAGCACGGTGAAGGTCGGCGCGATCGTCGCGAACAGGTCGCGCCCCGTCTCCTCCTGCTCCGTCGGCACCACGATCTCCACCACCCACAGGTCGGCGCCCCGCGGCAGGACGCGGGAGTAGTGGGTGCGCCGCAGGTCCGGCGCCGGTGCCGCGCCGGCGTGCGCCTGGGTCGTGGCGCGCTCCGCCGTCCGGTAGCCGTGGGCGATGCCCGGCTCCCGGCCGCCCGGCGCGTCGAGGGGTTCCGTCGTCGGGTTGAAGTAGTCCTGGCCCCAGCGGGCGCGGACGAAGGCGACGTAGTCCTTCACGGTGTGCTCGGGGTAGTAGTCGGGGAAGCGCTGCACCGACACCTCGTAGGCGCCGCCCGGGGCGACCAGGTGCACGACGGCGCCGGGCGAGAGGCCCTCGTTGGCGCGCTGCTCCAGGAAGCTCGTCCAGTCGGGGCCGACGTCGACGGTGAACCCGGCGCCCCGCTCGCCCTTGGCCGTGGTGGCCGAGGCGGTGGTCGGGCCCAGCGACGGGGTCTCGCTGATCGCGGGCAGGGACGGCGTGCGGGTGACCGCGGGCGGCGGCAGCAGGGGCGCGCCGGCGACGGTCCTGGTCAGCGCGAAGCCCGAGGCGCCGCCGATCGCGAACAGCACCAGCGCGGCCAGCGCGACCAGCGTCCTCGCCAGCGGCCGGGCCGGGGGAGGGGACGGGGACACCGGGAACGGCAGGGGACCGGGGTCGGCGGCCAGCGGCGTGTCCGGGGCGATCCGCGGCTTGACCAGCGGCGGGCGCACGACCGGCACGAGGGGGCGGGTCCCGGCGCCGGCCGGGAACACGTCCGCGCCGGGCTCGGGCAGCAGCGGCCGGACCGCGCGGCGCACCTCGGCGAGCGACATGCGCCCCGCCGGGTCCTTCGTCATCAGGCCGGCCACGACCGGGGCCAGCGCGCCGCACGCCGCCGCGGACGGCACCTCGCCCTCCACGACCTGGTTGATCGTCTGGAGCACGTTCGCGCCCTCGTACGGCTGCTGCCCGGTCATCGCGTGGAACAGGGTGGCGCCGAGCGACCACTGGTCGGCCACCGGCGACACCGCCTCGCCCGCCGCGACCTCGGGCGCGATGTAGGCGGGCGTGCCGAGCGTGATGCCCCGGCTCGTCAGGGTCGCCTCGGCGACGTTGCGCGCGATCCCGAAGTCGGTCAGCTTCACCCGGCCGTCGTCGGCGATCAGCACGTTGCCCGGCTTCACGTCCCGGTGCGTGATGCCCGCCCGGTGCGCGGCCTCCAGGCCCGCGGCGACGGCGTCCGCGACGACCGCGCCCTGCTCGTCGGTGAGCGGTCCGCGCTGCCGCACGACCTCGGCCAGGGACGACGAGACGACCAGCTCCATCACCACGTACGGGTCGCCGTCGACCTGCGCGACGTCGTAGAGGGTGACCAGGTTCGGGTGCGCCAGCGCGGCGGCCGACCGGGCCTCGCGCAGCGTGCGCTCGCGCAGCAGCGACGCCTCGCCGTCGGACGTCCCCGACGGTCGGAGGATCTCCTTGACGGCCACGTCGCGGCGCAGCACCTCGTCGTGCGCCGCCCACACCGTGCCCATCGACCCGCGGCCCAGGACGTGCCGGAGCCGGTAGCGGCCGGCGATCAGGCGGCCGTCCTCAGGGGGGTCACCGATGGTCACCACGTGGTCTTCCTCCACTGGGCCATCATTCCCCATCGTGGAAGACTGGCGTCTGCATCGTTCACGGCGGTGAACCTCACATAGCCGTCGTACTACTGGTGAGTAACACTGCGGAGCATGATGGAGCCGTCAGGCGAGTTGGCGCTGGCCGCCGAGTTCCCGACCCCCGACCGAGAGACGTGGCTCGACCTCGTGCACGGCGTGCTCCGCAAGTCGGGCGCGGACCTCGGGTCGCTGGTCACCACCACCTACGACGGCATCGAGGTCCAGCCGCTCTACACCGCGGCCGACGCGGCGCCCCCCGCCGGCTTCCCCGGTCTGCCCCCGTTCACCCGGGGCGGCAGGCCGCAGGGCTCGGTCGACGGCTGGGACGTCCGCCAGCAGCACCGGGTCGCCGACCGGGACGCGGTCGCGGCCGACCTGGAGAACGGCGTCACGTCGCTGTGGCTCAAAGGGCTCGACCCCGCCTCCTACGACGAGGTGCTCGCCGACGTCTACCTGGACCTGGCGCCCGTCGTCGTGGACGGCGGCGCGGACTTCCTCGCCGCCGGCCGCGCCGTGCTGCGGGTCTGGGACCAGCGGCCCGTCCTGGCGAGCGAGGTGCGCGGCAACGTCGGCGCCGACCCCCTGGGCGTGCAGGCCCGGACCGGGCAGCCGGCCGACCTGGCGGCCCTCACCGACCTGCTCGGCGCGGCCCGGCGGTTCCCCGGGCTGCGCGTGGTCGTCGTGGACGGCCTGCCGTTCCACGAGGCCGGCGGCTCGGACGCCCAGGAGCTGGGCGCGTCCCTCGCCGCCGGCGTGGCGTACCTGCGCCACCTCACCGGCGCGGGCCTGACCACCGCCGAGGCCGTGCGGCTGCTGGAGTTCCGGTACGCGGCGACCGCCGACCAGTTCCTCACCATCGCGAAGTTCCGCGCCGCCCGGCGGCTGTGGGCGCGGGTCACCGAGGTCTCCGGCGCGCCCGCCGCGCAGCTCCAGCACGCGGTGACCTCGCCCGCGATGATGACCCGCCGCGACCCGTGGGTGAACATGCTGCGCACCACCGTGGCGTGCTTCGGCGCGGGGCTCGGCGGCGCGGACGCGGTGACCGTGCTGCCGTTCGACGACGCCCTCGGCCTGCCCGACGAGTTCTCCCGCCGCGTCGCGCGCAACACGCAGTCGCTGCTGCTGGAGGAGTCCGGGCTGGCGGGCGTGATCGACCCGGCGGGCGGCTCCTGGTACGTGGAGAAGCTGACCGACGACCTGGCGCGCGCCGCGTGGGACTGGTTCCGGCGCATCGAGGCTGCGGGCGGCCTGCCGAAGGCGTTCGACCTGGTCGCGGGCGAGATCGCGGAGACGTGGGCGAAGCGGCGGGAGAGGCTGGCCGACCGCGGCGACGCCATCACCGGCGTCAGCGAGTTCCCGAACCCGACCGAGCGACCCGTGGTGCGGCCCGCCGCGCCCGTGGCGCCGTCCGGCGGCCTGCCGCGCGTCCGGTACGCCCAGGCGTACGAGGCGCTGCGCGACGCCGCCGACGCCGCACCCGAGCGGCCGAAGGTCTTCCTGGCCACGCTCGGCCCGGTCGCCGCGCACACCGCGCGGGCCACGTTCGCGGCCAACCTGTTCCAGGCGGGCGGGTTCGAGACGCCGGACGCGGGCCCGACGGCGACCGTCGAGGACGTCGTCGCCGCGTTCCGCGCGAGCGGCGCCCGCGTCGCCTGCCTGTGCGGCAGCGAGAAGGTCTACGCCGAGCTGGCCGCGCCCGTCGCCGACGCGCTGCGCGAGGCCGGCGCCGAACGCGTCCTGCTGGCGGGCAAGGGCACGGACGCGAGGGTCGACGAGCACGTGTTCACCGGGTGCAAGGCGCTCGACGTCCTGGAGCGCACCTTCGACCTCCTGGGAGTGCAGCGATGATCCCGAACTTCGCCGACGTCGACCTCGGGGAGCCGACGCCGTCGACCGCCGCCGAGTGGCAGCGGGCGCTGCAGGAGGCCACCGGCAAGGGCCCCGACGCGCTCACCCGGGAGACGCCCGAGGGCATCGGCGTCAAGCCCCTCTACGGCCCCGCCGACACCGAGGGCCTGGACTTCCTGGGCGGCTACCCGGGCATCGCGCCGTTCCTGCGCGGCCCGTACCCGACGATGTACGTCAACCAGCCGTGGACCATCCGGCAGTACGCCGGCTTCTCCACCGCCGAGGAGTCGAACGCCTTCTACCGCCGCAACCTCGCGGCCGGCCAGAAGGGCCTGTCCGTGGCGTTCGACCTGGCCACGCACCGCGGCTACGACTCCGACCACCCGCGCGTGGCCGGCGACGTGGGCATGGCGGGCGTGGCCATCGACTCGATCTACGACATGCGCCGGCTGTTCGAGGGCATCCCCCTCGACCGGATGAGCGTGTCGATGACCATGAACGGCGCCGTGCTGCCGGTGCTCGCGCTCTACGTCGTCGCGGCCGAGGAGCAGGGGGTGGCGCCGGAGCTCCTCGCGGGGACCATCCAGAACGACATCCTCAAGGAGTTCATGGTCCGCAACACCTACATCTACCCGCCGAAGCCGTCGATGCGGATCATCTCCGACATCTTCGCGTACACCTCGCGGCGGATGCCGAAGTTCAACTCCATCTCGATCTCCGGCTACCACATGCAGGAGGCCGGCGCGACGGCCGACCTGGAGCTGGCCTACACGCTGGCGGACGGCGTGGAGTACCTGCGCGCGGGCCGGGACGCGGGCCTCGACGTGGACGCGTTCGCGCCGCGGCTGTCGTTCTTCTGGGCGATCGGCATGAACTTCTTCATGGAGGTCGCCAAGCTGCGCGCCGCGCGCCTGCTGTGGGCCAAGCTGGTCAAGGGCTTCGGCCCGGAGAACCCCAAGTCGTTGTCCCTGCGCACGCACTGCCAGACGTCCGGCTGGTCGCTGACCGCGCAGGACGTCTACAACAACGTGGCCCGCACGTGCGTCGAGGCGATGGCCGCGACCCAGGGCCACACCCAATCGCTGCACACCAACGCGCTGGACGAGGCGCTGGCGCTGCCCACCGACTTCTCCGCCCGCATCGCCCGCAACACCCAGCTGCTGCTCCAGCAGGAGTCCGGCACCACCCGCGTGATCGACCCGTGGGGCGGCAGCGCGTTCGTCGAGCGCCTGACGCACGACCTGGCGCGCCGGGCGTGGGCGCACATCTCC
Source organism: Saccharothrix sabaoui (assembly GCF_051756985.1). Taxonomy (NCBI): domain Bacteria; kingdom Bacillati; phylum Actinomycetota; class Actinomycetes; order Pseudonocardiales; family Pseudonocardiaceae; genus Saccharothrix; species Saccharothrix sabaoui. The sequence goes on along the minus strand of NZ_JBPKJK010000035.1, from coordinate 39,425 downwards.
GAGGTCGAGTCGGCGGGCGGCATGGCGCAGGCCATCGACGCGGGCATCCCCAAGCTGCGCATCGAGGAGGCGGCGGCCCGCACCCAGGCCCGCATCGACTCCGGCCGGCAGCCGGTGATCGGCGTGAACAAGTACCGGGTGGAGACCGACGAGCAGATCGAGGTGCTCAAGGTCGACAACGCCGGGGTGCGCGCCCAGCAGCTCGCGAAGCTGGAGCGGCTGAGGTCCGAGCGCGACCAGGCGGCCGTGGACGGCGCGCTGAACGCCCTGACCAACGCCGCCGGCGCGGACGGCAACCTGCTGGAGCTGGCCGTCGAGGCCGCCCGCGCGAAGGCCACCGTCGGGGAGATCTCCGACGCCCTGGGCAGGGTGTGGGGCCGGCACTCCGCGCAGATCCGCACCATCACCGGCGTCTACCGGCAGGAGGCGGGTTCCGTGTCGAACCTGGACGCCACCCGCGAGGTGGTCGGGCGCTTCGCCGAGGAGGAGGGCCGCCGGCCGCGCATCCTGGTCGCCAAGATGGGCCAGGACGGCCACGACCGCGGCCAGAAGGTCATCGCGACCGCGTTCGCCGACCTCGGCTTCGACGTGGACGTCGGCCCGCTGTTCCAGACCCCGGACGAGGTCGCCCGCCAGGCGGTCGAGGCCGACGTGCACATCGTCGGCGTCTCGTCGCTGGCCGCGGGCCACCTCACGCTGGTGCCCGCGCTGCGGGAGGCGCTGGCGGGGCTGGGGCGCGAGGACATCATGATCGTGGTCGGCGGCGTGATCCCGCCGCAGGACTTCGACGCGCTGCGCGAGGCGGGCGCGGCGGCGATCTTCCCTCCCGGCACGGTGATCGCGGACGCGGCGGGCGACCTGCTGCGCAAGCTCGCCGCGCAGCTGGGCCACGAGCAGCGGGAGCAGCCCGCGGATGCCTAGGCCGGTCGACGTCGGCGGGTACGCGAAGGGCGTGCTCGCCGGCGACCGCGGCACCCTCGCGCGGGCGATCACGCTGGTCGAGTCGACCAGGCCCGACCACCGCGCGGCGGCCCAGGAGCTGCTGGTCGAACTGCTGCCGCACTCCGGCGGCGCGCACCGGGTCGGCGTCACCGGCGTGCCCGGGGTCGGCAAGTCGACGTTCATCGACGCGTTCGGCACGATGCTGACCGCCGCCGGGCACCGGGTGGCGGTGCTGGCCGTCGACCCGTCGTCCACCCGCACCGGCGGGTCCATCCTGGGCGACAAGACGCGGATGGCGCGGCTCGCGGTCGACCCGGCGGCGTTCATCCGGCCGTCGCCGACCTCCGGCACCCTCGGCGGCGTCGCCAAGGCGACCCGCGAGTCGATCGTGCTGGTCGAGGCCGCCGGGTACGACGTGGTGCTGGTGGAGACCGTCGGCGTCGGGCAGTCCGAGGTCGCGGTGGCCAACATGACCGACTGCTCCCTCTTCCTCGCGCTGGCGCGCACCGGCGACCAGCTCCAGGGCATCAAGAAGGGCGTCCTGGAGCTGGCCGACGTGATCGCGGTGAACAAGGCCGACGGCCCGCACGAGGTCGAGGCCCGCCGGGCGGCCCGGGAGCTGGCCGGCGCGCTGCGGCTGCTGCGCCCGCCGGACGCGGTGTGGCACCCGCCCGTGCTGACGTGCAGCGGCCTGGACGGCTCCGGGCTGGAGGAGGTGTGGCGGCGGATCGGCGCCCACCGATCGGCCCTGGAGGGTGCCGGGGAACTGGCCGAGCGGCGCCGCCGCCAACAGGTCGAGTGGACGTGGGCCACGGTGCACGACCGGCTGCTCGCCCGGCTGCGGTCGGCACCGGCCGTGCGGGCGCTGGTGCCGGAGGTCGAGCGGCAGGTGAGGGACGGTGAACTGACCGCCACCCTCGCCGCGGAAAGAATTCTGGACGCATTCCGGGACGTATAAGGCCCGAAAGTGTGCACTTTGTGCGCACAAGTGCGCACCCGCCGTGAAGCGTCACCGGTTTGATCGACCACCGACAGTGGTAACCGGACTGTGCGGTGACTAGGCTTGGTGACCATGTGGCGATCTGCGTTCGCGGTGTGCTTGATGGTGCTGGTCGGTGCCCTCGCCGGGCCGGCCACAGCGTCGGCAGCCCCGTCGTTGCAGGTCAACCACGCCGTGCAGCCCACGGACACGCCGGCGCCGGGGAACGAGACGCTCCAGCCCGGCACCACGGTCGGCCCCGGGCCGGCGGTGGACGCGCCGCAGGAGCCGGCCCCGTCGTCGTCCACCGAAACCCGTAAAAAGTTGTGGCTCGGTGGTATCGCACTGCTGCTGTTCGCCCTCGTGTACTGGCGTAACAAGAAGCGGTGGTCGAAGTGGCGGGCGGGCAAGAAGGGCTAGCGTTCCACCCAGTGGGACGGGCCAGTCGGTATATGGTCCTCCTGTACTTAGAGCCTGCGCAGAGTTGATCGGTACTACCGATACTCGAGCACCGCTTGGCGCACCCCCGCGACCGGTTGCCGGTTGACCTCCGCGAGGCGCCTCGTGGCCCACGGGCCTGATGCAGGATGGATGTGAAATGAGTACCGACTTCAAGATGAGCACGCGCTCGGCCATCGAGCGGTACTCGACCGCGCTGGTGGACCTGTCCCGCAGCATCCACGCGGAACCCGAGCAGGCGTTCGCCGAGCACCGCAGCGCCGCCAAGGTCGCCGACCTGCTCGCCGCCGAGGGATTCGAGGTCGAACGGGGCGTCGCCGACCTGGAGACCGCGTTCACCGCGTCCTTCGGGTCCGGCGAGCTGGTCGTCGGCCTGTGCGCCGAGTACGACGCGCTGCCCGAGGTCGGCCACGCGTGCGGGCACAACGTCATCGCGGCCGCCTCGACCGGCGCCGCCCTCGCCCTGCGCGACCTGGCCGACGACCTCGGCCTCACCGTCCGGGTGATCGGCACGCCCGCCGAGGAGGTCGGCGGCGGCAAGGTGCTGATGCTCGAACGCGGGGTATTCGACGACGTGGCGTTCTCCATGATGGTGCACCCGGCCCCGTACGAGGCCGTGGCCGCGCGGTCGCTCGCCATCACCGACGTCGAGGTCCACTACACCGGCAAGCCCTCGCACGCCGCCGCCGCGCCCCACCTGGGCGTCAACGCGGCGGACGCGATCACGATCGCCCAGGTCGCCATCGGCCTGGCCCGCCAGCACCTCGAACCCGGCCAGATGGTCAGCGGCATCGTCACGCGCGGGGGCACCGTGCCCAACGTGGTGCCCGCCGCGACCTCGGCGATGTTCGACCTGCGGGCCGACGACCTGGACTCCCTGCGCCGGCTGGAGGAGCGGATCGGCCGCTGCTTCGAGGCCGGCGCCCTGGCCACCGGGTGCACGCACGAGGTCGTCAAGGTCTCGCCCGTGTACGCCGAGCTGACCCCCGACCCGTGGCTCGCGGACGCCTACCGGCGCGCGGCCACGGAACTGGGGCGGCACCCCATGAGCCCTGAGGAAGAGCTCAAGGAGAAGATCGGCAGCACCGACATGGGCAACATCACCCGTGCGCTGCCGGCCATCCACCCGACCATCGCCATCGACTGCGGAGACGCGGTGAACCACCAAATCGAGTTCGCGAACGCCTGTGCCTCGGCTTCGGCCGACCGAGCTGTGCTCGACGGGGCGCTCGCCCTCGCCTGGACGACCATGTCCGCCGCCCTGGACGAAGAACAGCGCGCCCGTCTCCTGGGCGGTGTGGCATGACGGTCGTGGACGCACGTGACGCTCGTCTGCCGGAGGAGGGTGCCGAGGTGCTGTTGACCGATCGCGGGGTCAGCATTGCCCCCGTGGACGATCCCGGGGAGGGCCGAGGGCCCTCGTGGCTGGACGACTGGCTGGCGTCGAACGCCTCCGAGGTCGTCGCCTGGCGCCGGCACATCCACGCGCACCCCGAGCTGTCGCGCAAGGAGTACGCCACCACCGAGCTGATCGCCCGGGTGCTCCGCTCGGTGGGCCTCAAGCCCCGCGTCCTGCCCGGCGGCACCGGCCTGGTCTGCGACGTCGGCTCCGGCCCGCGCTGCGTGGCCCTGCGCGCCGACATCGACGCGCTGCCGATCCAGGAGGCCGTCGACTCGCCGCACGCCTCCACCGCGGCCGGCGTCATGCACGCGTGCGGTCACGACGCGCACACCACCGTGCTGCTCGGCGCGGCCCTGGCGCTGGCCTCGGCGACCGAGCTGCCCGGCCGGGTGCGCCTGGTGTTCCAGCCCGCCGAGGAGGTCATGCCGGGCGGCGCGCTCGACGTGCTCGCCGCGGGCGGCCTGGACGGCGTGGAGCGCATCTTCGGCCTGCACTGCGACCCGAGGCTGGAGGTCGGCCGCATCGGCACGAGGATCGGCGCCATCACGTCCGCGTCGGACATGCTGGAGCTGCGCCTCACCTCGCCCGGCGGCCACACCTCCCGGCCGCACCTGACCGCGGACCTCGTGCACGCGCTGGGCACCGTCATCACCGGCCTGCCCGGCCTGCTGTCGCGGCGCGTGGACCCCCGTTCGGGCACCGTCCTCGTGTGGGGCGCGGTGCACGCGGGCGAGGCGCCCAACGCGGTGCCGCAGGACGGCGTGCTGCGCGGCACGCTGCGCACCGGCGACCGGGACATCTGGGCCGAGCTGGAACCGCTGATCAAGGACCTGGTGAGCGCCCTGCTGGCCCCCACCGGGGTGGGCTTCGACCTGCACCACCGCCGCGGCGTGCCGCCGGTCGTCAACGACCGCGAGAGCACCATGCTGCTGAGGGCCGGCATCGAGGCGGCGCTCGGCGAGGACGCGCTGGCCGGCACGCAGCAGTCGTCGGGCGGCGAGGACTTCGGCTGGTACCTGGAGCACGTGCCCGGCTCGTTCGCCCGCCTGGGCGTCTGGGACGGCGTGAGCCCGCAGCGCGACCTGCACCAGCCCGGGTTCGACCTGGACGAGCGGGCGCTGATGGTCGGCGTGCGCGTGATGGTGCACACCGCCCTGGCCGCGCTGGCCTGACCGGGGAAGCGCTCCCGGGGAGCGGACGCTTGCGCAGGGGTCCCCGCCCGGGGACCCCTGTTCCCCGTCCGGCGTCAGCGGAGCTGGGCCGGCACGACGGACAGCCCCAGGTCGGGCATCCCCATCCAGTTCAGCTCCACCCCCGCCGCCTCGGCGCGCGCGGCCAGTTCCAGGCGCAGCTTGTAGACGCTCAGCAGCATCGCCTGCAGCGAGTCGACCCCGAACGCCCTGCCGACCACCTCGTCGCCCAGACCGGTGATCCGGTGCGGGCAGCACCAGTCGCCGTTCGAGCTCAGCGGGTCCGGTCGCGGCGCGCCGAGCACGACCACCACCGGTGAGCGCGTCCCGTCCGCCGCCACCGCCTCCAACCGCCGCTCGACCACCGCGGGAGTGGACACCGGCTCTTCGAAACCCCTCGACCCCATCACCCGTCCGACGTTACCGCCCCCCGCGCGTGGCGGGGGTCAGGTCAGGGGTTCGGTGAGCTGCGGCCGGGCCTCGGGCGCCGCCGCGCGGACGGCGTCGGCGGCCTCGTCGTCCGGCTCCGCCTGCGAGGCGCGTTCGGCGTCCACGCGCGTCGTGTAGCCGGACACCTCGTGGGCGACGCGCTCCTCGTCCCACCCGAGCACGCCCGCCATGAGCCGCGCCACCGGTTCGGCGCACTCGACGCCGCGGTGCGGGTACTCGATCGAGATGCGGGTGCGGCGGGTCAGCACGTCCTCCAGGTGCAGCGCACCCTCGTGGGACGCGGCGTAGACGACCTCCACCCGCAGGTAGTCCGGCGCGGCGGGCACGGGCTTGAGCAGGTCCGGGTCGGCCCCGCCGAGGACCTCGTGCACGAGGGAGCCGTAGCGGTTGAGCAGGTGGCGCACCCGGTACGGGTGCAGGCCGTAGCGGGTGGCGAGCTGGTCCGCCTGGTTCACCAGCGCGTGGTAGCCGTCGGCGCCCAGCAGCGGCACCTTGTCCGTGATGGACGGCTGGATGCGGCCCGGCAGGTCCACGCCGGCGGCGTCCACGGCGTCCGCGCCCATCACCCGGTACGTCGTGTACTTGCCGCCCGCGATGGCTACCAGGCCGGGCGCGACGCGGGCCACGGCGTGCTCGCGCGACAGCTTCGACGTGGACTCGCTCTCCCCGGCCAGCAGCGGCCGCAGGCCCGCGTAGACGCCCTCGATGTCGTCGTGCGTGAGCGGGGTCGCCAGGACCGAGTTGACGTGGTCGAGGACGTAGTCGATGTCCTTGCGGGTGGCCGCCGGGTGGGCCAGGTCGAGGTTCCAGTCGGTGTCCGTGGTGCCGACGATCCAGTGGTTGCGCCACGGGATGACGAACAGCACCGACTTCTCGGTGCGCAGGATCAGCCCCGACTCGGACACGATCCGGTCGCGCGGGACGACGATGTGCACGCCCTTGGACGCCCGGACCCGGAACCGCCCGCGCGAGCCCGACAGGCGTTGCAGCTCGTCGGTCCACACGCCGGTCGCGTTGATCACGGCGTGCGCCCGCACGTCGGTCTCCCGGCCGTCCTCCACGTCGCGCACCCGCACGCCCGACACGCGGTCCGCCTCCTTCAGGAAGCCGATCACCTGGGTCGAGGTGCGCACGACGGCGCCGTAGTGGGCGGCCGTGCGGCCCACCATCATCGTGTGGCGGGCGTCGTCGGCCTGCGCGTCGTAGTAGCGGATGCCGCCGATCAGCGCGTCCGGCTTCAGCGCGGGCACCAGGCGCAGCGCGCCCGCCCGGCTCAGGTGCTTCTGGCCGGGCACGGACCGCGCGCCGCCCATCGTGTCGTACATGAGCAGGCCGGCCGCCGTGTACGGGCGCTCCCAGCCGCGGCGCGTCAGCGGGTACAGGAAGGGCACCGGTTTGACCAGGTGCGGCGCGAGGCGGGTGAGCATGAGTTCGCGTTCCCGCAGCGCCTCGCGGACCAGGCCGAACTCCAGCTGCTCCAGGTAGCGCAGCCCGCCGTGGAACAGCTTGGACGAGCGGCTCGACGTGCCGGACGCCAGGTCCCTGGCCTCGACGAGGGCGACGCGCAGCCCCCGGGTCGCGGCGTCCAGGGCCGCGCCGACGCCGACCACGCCACCGCCGATGATCACCAGGTCGAAGGTCTCCGAGCCCAGCCGCTCCCACGTCCGGGCGCGCTCGTCGGGTCCGAGCCGGCCCGGTCGATCGGTGGTGGCCACGGTGGACGCCTCCCTGCTGCCGGCGTGGGTGGACGAGCCCGACAGGACTGACTCGACCACGTTACCCGTCGGTACGCCACCCGTGGACAACCGTTCGGCCCGGAACTAGCGTCAGCCGCGTTGTGGGGTGGGCAGCGCCGCCGGACCCGGACAGTGCTGCCTCCTGCCAAGGCGAGGAGGTCGGCGGATGGGCAGTGGCTCGATCTTCGTGTGGGAGTTGCTCGGTACCGCGGTGCTGATCCTGCTGGGCGCGGGCGTCGTCGCGAACGTCACCCTGAAGGACGCGCTCGGCAACTCGGGCGGGTGGCTCGTCATCACCATCGGCTGGGGTTTCGCGGTCTTCGCGGGCGCCAGCATCGCCGCTCCCAGCGGCGCTCACCTCAACCCGGCGGTGACCCTGGGCCTGGCGGTGGCCGACAAGCTGCCGTGGGGCCAGGTGCCCGTCTACTTCGCCGCGCAGCTGCTCGGGGCGTTCCTCGGCGCGGTGCTCGCGTGGCTCACCTACAAGAAGCAGTTCGACACGCACGACGACCCGGCCGGCACGCGCGGCATCTTCTGCACCGGCCCGACCGTGCCCAGCGCGCCGTGGAACCTCGTCACCGAGGTCATCGGCACGTTCGTGCTGATCACCTGGGTCCTCCTCAGCCCCGGCGCGAAGGGGACCGTGGACGGCGTGCCGCAGCTCGGCAACTCGGCGCTGGGCTACGCGGGCGTCGCGTTCGTCGTGATCGGCATCGGCAACTCCCTCGGCGGCCCCACCGGGTACGCCATCAACCCGGCCCGCGACCTCGGTCCCCGCATCGCCTACGCCGTCCTGCCGATCCGCGGCAAGGGCGCCGCCGAGTGGGGCTACGCCTGGGTGCCGATCGTCGGCCCGCTCCTCGGCGCCGCGCTCGCCGGCCTCCTCTACCTGGTCCTCCCGGTCTGAAAGGACTCACCCCCATGACGCAGTACGTCGCCGCGATCGACCAGGGCACCACGTCGACCCGGTGCATGATCTTCGACCACTCGGGACGGGTGGTGTCGGTCGACCAGAAGGAGCACGAGCAGATCTTCCCCAGGGCCGGGTGGGTCGAGCACGACCCGGTCGAGGTGTGGGCGAACACCCGGCAGGTCGCGGCGGGCGCGCTGGCCAAGGCCGACCTGAACGCGGGCGACATCGCCGCGGTCGGCATCACCAACCAGCGCGAGACCGCCGTCGTGTGGGACCGCACCACCGGGCAGCCGGTCTACAACGCGATCGTCTGGCAGGACACCCGCACCGACAAGACCTGCCAGGAGCTGGCCGCGCTGGGCGGCGGCCAGGAGCGGTACCGGGCCACCACCGGCCTGCCGCTGGCCACCTACTTCTCCGGCCCGAAGGTGCGCTGGGTCCTCGACAACGTCGAGGGCGCCCGGGAGAGGGCCGAGGCGGGCGACCTGCTGTTCGGCAACATGGACACCTGGGTGCTGTGGAACATGACGGGCGGCGTGGACGGCGGCGTGCACGTCACCGACCCCACCAACGCCTCCCGCACGCTGCTGATGGACCTCGACACGCTGAGCTGGGACGAGGGCATCGCCGCCGACATGGGCATCCCGCTGTCGATGCTGCCGGAGATCCGGTCGTCGTCCGAGGAGTACGGCAGGGTGCGCGAGCGCGGCGCGCTGGCCGGCGTGCCCATCGCGGGCATCCTCGGCGACCAGCAGGCCGCCACGTTCGGCCAGGCGTGCCTGTCGCCGGGCGAGGCCAAGAACACCTACGGCACCGGCAACTTCGTGCTGCTCAACACCGGCACCGACAAGGTGATGAGCGAGAACGGCCTGCTCACGACCGTCTGCTACAAGATCGGCTCGGCCGACCCGGTGTACGCGCTGGAGGGCTCGATCGCGGTCACCGGGTCGCTCGTGCAGTGGCTGCGCGACAACCTCGGCATGATCACGAGCGCGGCCGAGGTCGAGGAGCACGCCCGCACCGTGGAGGACAACGGCGGCGCGTACTTCGTGCCCGCGTTCTCCGGCCTGTTCGCGCCGTACTGGCGCTCCGACGCGCGCGGCGCGATCGTCGGCCTCACCCGGTTCGTCAACAGGGGCCACCTGGCCCGCGCGGTGCTGGAGGCCACCGCGTTCCAGACCCGCGAGGTGATCGACGCCATGAACGCCGACTCGGGCGTGGCGCTGACCTCGTTGAAGGTCGACGGCGGCATGGTCGTCAACGAGCTGCTCATGCAGTTCCAGGCGGACATCCTCGGCGTGCCGGTGATCCGCCCGGTGGTCAGCGAGACCACCGCCCTGGGCGCCGCCTACGCCGCCGGGCTCGCCGTCGGGTTCTGGGAGTCGGAGGACGACATCCGGCGGAACTGGGCGCAGGACAAGCAGTGGGACCCGGACATGGACGACGAGACCCGCGAGACGCAGTACGCCCTGTGGAAGAAGGCCGTGACCAGGACGTTCGACTGGGTCGAGTAGCCCTCGCCGGGAGGGGTGCCCGTTCCCGGGCACCCCTCCCGGGGTCAGTCCAGGTCGTCGTGGCGCATGAGCTGGCGGCCCGCCTCGGTGATCGACCCCGTCAGCGACGGGTACACCGAGAACGTGGTGGCCAGGTCCTCCACGGTCAGCTGGTTCTGCACGGCCAGCGCGATCGGCAGGATCAGCTCGCTGGCGTTCGGCGCGACCACGACACCGCCGATGACCACGCCGGTCGCCGGGCGGCAGAACAGCTTCACGAAGCCCCGCCGCAGGCCCTCCATCTTGGCGCGCGGGTTCGTGGCCAGCGGCAGCATGACCGTGCGGGCGGGCACCGTGCCCGAGTCGATCGCCTGCTGGCTGATGCCGACGCTCGCGATCTCCGGGTTGGTGAACACGTTCGCCGCGACCGTCTTGAGCTTGATCGGGCTCACGCCCTCGCCCAGCGCGTGCCACATGGCGATGCGGCCCTGCATGGCGGCCACCGACGCGAGCAGCAGCACGCCCGTGCAGTCGCCCGCCGCGTAGACGCCCGAGACGTTCGTGCGCGACACCCGGTCGACCGGGATGTAACCGCCGCGGCCCAGCTCGATGCCGATCTTGTCGAGACCCAGGTCGGCCGTGTTCGGGACCGAGCCGACCGTCATGAGCGCGTGGCTCGCCTCGATCGTGCGACCGTCCTCCAGGTGAATCACGACACCCTCACCGGTGTTCTCCACCCGGTCCGCGCGGGCGTGCTTCACCACCGCCGTGCCGCGTTCGGCGAACACGTCCTCCAGCACGACCGCCGCGTCGGCGTCCTCGTGCGGGAGCACCCGGTCGCGGGACGAGACCATGGTCACCTTCACGCCCAGTTCGGTGTAGGCGGAGGCGAACTCCACACCGGTGACACCCGAACCGATGACGGCCAGGTGCTCCGGGAGCTCGGGCAGGTCGTAGATCTGCCGCCAGGTGAGGACGCGCTTGCCGTCCGGCTCGGCGCCCGGCAACACGCGCGGGGTCGCGCCCGTTGCGATGAGCACCACATCGGCCGGCAGCACCTCCTTGGTGCCGTCCTCCGCCAGCGCCACCACCTCGTGCTGGGCGAGGCCCTTGGCGCCGTCGCAGAACTTCGCGGTGCCGTTGACGATCCGCACGCCCTCGCGCTGGAGGCGGGCGCGGACGTCCGCGGACTGGGCGAGCGCGAGGCCCTTCACCCGGCCGTGGACCACCGGCAGCTCCACCTCGGCGGCGGCGTTGTTGGTGCGGATGCCCAGCTCACCGGCGTTGCGGAAGGCGCTGCGACCGCCCGCGGAGGCGATGAACGTCTTGGACGGCACGCAGTCGTAGAGGACACAGGCCCCACCGGGGCCCTCGTTCTCGACGATGGTCACGTCGGCCCCGTGCTGGGCCGCGACCAGTGCCGCCTCGTAACCTGCGGGGCCACCGCCCATGATGACGATGCGGGTCACGACACGTCCTCCTCGGGGTTCGTCGGCGCTGGTTGCGCCATTTGCGACCAGGGACAACGGTACGCGGTCGGGTGCGGGGGCGTGTCGTCCGGTCTTCTCGTGCCTCGCGGTGATCGCGAGGTCGCTAGGCTGTCGTCGTGCCGCTCTATGCCGCGTACGGGTCCAACATGGACCCGAACCAGATGATGGAGCGAGCCCCGTACTCCCCGATCGCGGGGACCGGGTGGCTCGCCGGTTGGCGTCTGTCGTTCGGTGGCGAGGACCTGGGCTGGGAGGGCGCGCTCGCCACGATCGTCGAGGACCCGGACTCGCAGGTCTTCTGCGTCCTCTACGACGTGAGCCCGCGTGACGAGTCCCGCCTCGACCGCTGGGAAGGGGCCCTCGGCCTCTACAAGAAGATCAGGCTCCGGGTGCAGACCCTGGAGGGCTCGGTCACGGCCTGGCTGTACGTCCTGGACGCCTACGAGGGCGGCCTGCCCTCGGCCCGCTACATCGGCGTCGTGGCCGACGCCGCCGAAGCCGCGGGCGCCCCGGACGACTACGTGGCCGACCTCCGAACCCGCCCCTGCCAAGGCATAGGCCCCTAACCCACTCCCGAGAGTCCAACGCTCAGGCCCCGAGAGTCCAACCTCGGGGCCCCGAGAGTCCAACGCCCAGGCCCGGTGAGTTCTACACCCAGAACCCCCGGGACCTGCGCTGCGGACCACCGAGCGCTGCGTGCAGGTGGTTGAACAGGGTGATCGGGTTGCGCAGGTCGGAGGCGTCGGCACGCAGCACGCGCCACCCGCGTCGCCGCAGGTCGTCGTCACGAGCCGCGTCACGCTCGCGCCGGTCGGCGTGGGCGGCGTGGCCGTCGTACTCGAGACCGAGCCGGGCGTGCGGCCAGGCGAAGTCCAGGCGCCACACCTCGCGGCCCTCCAGGTCGCGCACGGAGTGCTGCGGCTCGGGCAGCGGGAACCCGGCGTCGGCGATCAGCAGGAGCAGCGCGCTCTCCGGCGGTGACTCGGGCAGGCCCGTCGCCAGGTCGAGCAGGGACATGCCCTGCCGTCGTCCCCGGTGGTCGGCACGGGTGGTGATCCGTTCGGCGAGGTCCGCCTTGAACCCGGCGCGTTCGTCGGCGGTGACCTGGGCCAACGCCTGGTCGGCGCACGCGAGCGCCGTGCCGCGGGGCGCCCGGCACAGCAGTTCGGTGACGGCGTGCGCAAGCGTGAGGCAGCGCAGGCCGTCGACCTCGACGACGTCGTCCGGGTGGAAGGACTGGTGGTGCACGTCGAGGCCGGAGCGCAGGCGCAGCTTGCGGCCGTAGTCGATGGTCAGGTGCACGCGGTGGGTCGACGCCGCCGTGCAGCCGTGGAGCCAGGCCGCCGTGTGGTTCGACAGCACGGCGTCCGGGCCTGCCATGAGCAGTGCGGCTGCGGCGCGGGTGCGCAGGTCCGCCATGCGTTCGCGCTGGATGACGACCGTGCGGCAGTAGCTGACGAGCCTGCCCTCGGCGATCACGCGTTTCAGCTGCTTGTGGCCGAGGTGCGCGTGCAGTTCGGTGCGTCGGTGGGCTCCGTGGAGTCCGTCGGGTAGTTCGATCATGCTGAACCGAGCAGCACTGCCGCGTTTCCGTACACGGTTCACCCGAAGGTGGCACAACGCGGCCTGAGCGTAGAACTCACGGGCCCTGGACGTTGGACTCTCGGGACCGGAGCGTTGGACTCTCGGGGCCTGGGCGTTGGACTCTCGCGGGTTAGGTGGGGGTGGTTAGGTCTTCCAGGTGGTGGAGTAGGCGGCGGGTGTCCACCGGGGAGACGGTGCTCCAGGGTTGTTGGTTGGGGGTGGCCCGGCGCAGCTGGATGTAGCGGCCCCCGGGGTTGTCGAAGAACGCGACCACGCGGTCCGGGCGGACGCGCTTGCCGTACTTGTCGCGGAACGCGGCGCCGAACTGGCCGCGGTTGCCGGCATCGCGGAACATCTCCGCCAGGGTGTGCGCGTCCTGCTGCCGGACGCCCCGTGCGGCGAGGGCGCGTTCCAGGTCGTCGGGGGTGTTCGCGCCGGCCGCCGCCGCGTCCAGGTCGGCGCTGGGCAGGGTCACCGAGTGGCCGGGCCCGGCGGGGGCCGGGGGGAGGGTGCTGAGCGCTTCGCGCGCCAGGCTCTCCGCGGACGCCGCGCGCAGGGTCAACCGGTCCTCGTCCAGCACGGCCAGCACACCGGACTGCCCCTTGGCCGCCGCCAGCACGCGGACGCTGCGGCCCAGCCACAGCCGCCCGTCGACCTCCCGCTGCGGCCGGTTGAGCAGGTGCAGCAGGTCCTCCAGCACCGGGTCGAGCGAGACCGGGCGGCCGAGGCCGCGCCGCTCCAGGTCCGCCCACGCCCGCTGCTCCAGCTCCGCCCGCTCGGACTGCGTCTTGCCCGGCGACGGCACCTTGAGCACCAGCGGCATGGTCTCCAACCGCAGGTGCTCCCACAGCACGTCGAACTCGAGCGCCGACACCGTCACCGGTTCGCGCAGGTCGCTGGTACCCAGGTCAACGCCGAACGTCGTCATCAGGAGCTGGTGCTCTCCCCGATGACGGGCGGCGAGAACCCGCCCACCCCGTAGATGTCGTCCGTCTCGCGCAGGTAGTCGGCCGCGTCGTGCGTCGCGTCCTCCTCGTCCTCCGCCGACCGCGGACCGCCCAGCCCGCCGAACGGGTCGAACGCGGGCTGCGCCGGCGCCGCGGCCACGGTGCGCTTGTGCACGGTGTCGCCGCCGCCCGGCTGGCCCGCGCCGGGCAGGCCGGCGCCGGGGACGCCGGTGCCGGTGGTGGCCGCGTGCTGCGCGCCGGCCGTGGCGAACGCGCCGAAGTCCGCCGAGCTGGCCGACGTCGTGCCGATGGGCAGCGGGGTGCCGGGCGGGAGCGGCAGGAGGTGCTGGCCCGCGCCCGGGGCGCCGCCGGGACCACCGGCGCCACCGCCACCGGCCCCGCCGGCCGCGTGCTGCTCGGTGTTCGTCGTGTCGGCGCGGCGCTTGTCGTCGTCACGGCGACCGCCGCCGATCACCCCGCCCGACCCGTGCGGTCCGTACGGCCCGTAGGAGCCGGTGCTGGGACCGGCGGGCAGGGCGTGCGTCGAGGGACGGGTGTTCGCGGCGGGCGCCGAGCCCGCCGAGGACGTGCCCGTGGAACCGCCGGTCGGCATCGGGGGCCGCTGCGCCGGCACGGGACCGCGACCGCCGCCCCGGCCGCCGCCGCGCCAGCCGCGACCGCCGCCCCAGCCGCGACCGCCGCGCGGCCCGCCGTAGCCCCACCCGGGACCGGACACGCCGGGCGCGTCGTTGCGCACCGAGTCGCCGGCGCTGATCACCAGCTGCGGCGGCTGGTGGAACTGCCCCAGCGTGTTGGTGTTCGACGTCGTCGAGGACGCGTAGGTGGTCATCACCTCGCGGGCGCGCTGCTCGGCGGCGTTGGCCGCCTTCTCCTGCACCTCGTAGTCGGTCTGCGCGCCGACCAGCGTGGTGATCGCGCTGACGAGCAGGTTCGGCTTCTCCGCGGTGACCGGCACCGGCGGCGGCATGTCGGAGCGCGCCTTGGAGATGTAGTCGGCCTGGAGCTCGGCGGAGATCCGCATCACCTCGGAACCGGCGCGCGCGTCGTCCGCCCACGAGGCCAGCGGGTTGATGCCCATCCGGGCCTTGTCGGCCGCGGCGCCCTCCCACGAGGCCCCGGAGCGCAGCACGCCGGCGTGCAGCTCCGAGTTGATCTCGGCCAACGCCGCCGAGACGCCTGCCCAGCGCTCCGTGGAGGCGTGCGAAGCCTGCGGTCCCGGCCCGGAGTTGATCGCCTGGTACAGCTCTTCGTGGCTGTACCCGCTCCAGCGGTGTCCATCGGGCATAGAAGATGTCCCCTTGCCTGCGCGGGGCGCCTAGCGGCCGCCCTGCTGTCCCATCAAGCCGGTGTTGTCCTCTTCGATGGACCTGTACTGCCGTTCGACGAGGGTGAGCGCGTCCATCGCCGACTTCAGCTGCTGCTGGTAGTTCTGCAACGCGGTCAGCGCCGAGTCGCCGGACTCCAGCGACCGGTCGTTGAACTTCTCCGCCGCGTCCTGGCTCACCGGGTCACCGGCCCAGGGACGCACCCTGACCTCGGTGATGGCGAGCTCGATCTGCTGGTCCAGCCTCGTCAGCGCGCCCGAGAAGGCGCTGCGGAGACTGGGGATGGCACTGGGGTCCACGTTCAGGGTGTGCGACAAGGGCGGTGGTGAGCCCGCGTCGCCACTGAGTCCGCGGTCTTCCGACGGCATGGACGACCTCCCCGTCTTCCCGACTTCCGTCGCGCATGGTCACTCTAGTCACAGGGTCCGACAACGGGGAGTGCGCACGTGCGCACATCCCCCGCGTGGGTCAGCGCCGTCGCAGCAAACCGACCACCGCCGCTTCCGCCGCGCGCTGCGCTCCCTGGCACAGTGTGTCCTGCTTGGCCTTGTTCTCGTTACCGCCGTCGCGGAACATCACGTCGAGGAACTGCCCTTCCGCGACGTCCACCTCGACGTTGCACACGTTGTCCATCCCGGGTGTCCTGACGGTGAGCCCGGGAAACCCGTTCACCGTCGTCTGACGTGCGTCGACCTGCGCGTTCTCGTCGAGCCACACGCCGATGCCCTCGACTGTGACGAGCGCGAGGCGCACCACGTTCCCGCTGATGTTGCTGCGCATGGTGCACGCCTTCGCGTTGCCGAAGCTCGACTCGACGTACGCGCTCGGCGGGTTGTCCAGGCTGAGCGCGACCCGCTGGTCGTCCGACAGCACCGAGCACGGGTCGACGTCGTCCAACCTCAGCTCGCCGGGGCGCGGCGGCATGGGCGGCACGCTGGTGGCGCTCGCGATGACCGGTTCGTCGGACCGGCCGTCGGCGGTGTTCTCCGGTGAGGGCGTGCAGGCCGGCAGCGCCAACGCGCACAACGTGGCGATGATCACGCGAGCAGCCCTCATGAGCACCTACCGTAGTCGGGTCCACACGCCGAGTGGACCCCCGGCTGTGAAGCCGGTGCGTTCGGCGAGCCGCCGGGCGGCCTCGTCCGGGGGTCTGGCGGTGAGCAGGGGGAGGTCGAGGAAGCCGAACCCGAACCGCGCCACCGCGTCCGCGGCGTGGGCCGCGACGCCCCGGCGGCGGCGGGCGGGCGTGGTCCAGCAGGTCAGCTCGCCGCGCGCGGTCAACGCGACCTCGCCGACGGCGGCGCCGGTGAGCTGGTCGCACACCGCCCAGGAGCACACCTCGTCCGCGTGCCACTGGCGCAGGCGTTCCGCGACGTGGGCCGCCGCGGCGTCCAGGTCGGGGAGCAAACCCCCCTCGACGAGCGCCACGCGGTCGTCGATGCGGTCGTCGTGCCGCAGTCGGCGCAGGTAGAACTCACCCGCGTTGATCTCTACGGCCTCCATGGGCGCGCAGACTAGTCGGTGACGAACCCGTCGTACCGGGCGGCCAGCGCTTCGAGGAGGCCGCGGTGCGCCGAGGCGGCCTGGCCGTCCGGCCCGGCGGACAGCTCCACGACCCAGTCGGCGTCCTCGGCGTCGTCCTCGCCGGCCAGCAGGTCCTTGTGCACGGCGCACGGCCGCCAGCCCGCCTCGGCCAGTTCCGCCGCGGCGTCCTCGGCGTCGTCCCGGTCGTGCAGGACCAGCAGCAGCGGGCCGTCGGCCGGCGGCGCGCCCGCGCCGTCCCCGCCGCCGAGCAGGCCGCGGGAGCGGAGGGCCTCGTGCAGGGCGGCGTGGTCCGGCGTGTGCACGGCGTCGAGGCCGATGGTCCGGGCCGCCGCCGCGTTCTGCTCGTTGTCGTCGCAGAACAGGGTCGAGGACGCTGAGTGCTGAAGCACCCGCAACGCCCGCCGGAACGCCTCGGGCGACGGCTTGGCCACGCCGAGCCGCGCGGAGGTCACGACGGCGTCCACCTCGCGGTTCAGGCCCAGGGCGGAGAGGTCGCCCGGCAGGCGGTCGGTGGCGTTGGACAGCAGCGCGACCCGGCACCTCCCGCGCACCCGCCGCACCAGCTCCAGCGCCTCGGGGACCACCTCGCCGGTGCGCGTCCACGCCGCCACGGCCGCCGCCGCCCGGTCCTCGGGCACGCCCTCGCGGACCAGCTGGTCGCGGACCGCCGCACGCCACTCCGCGTCGGTGACGCGGCCGGTCACGGCGGGCACGGACAGCGCGAACGACACCCGCGCCAGCGTCCCGCGCGGCAGGCCGAACCGGTCCTCGATCGGCGCGTCCGGCCCGAACCGGCGCAGCACGCCGTCGAGGTCGAGCAGCAGCAGCGTCGGCGCGCTCACCGGTCGCGCATCCGGCCGAGCAGCAGCATCACGGGCAGGACCAGCAGGAACACGAACGGGTTCTTGACCAGGAAGAACAGCACCAGGCACCCGAGCAGCACGGCCGGCAGCACCACGCCGGACAGGCGCGGCTCCAGCGCGAACGACCGCCGCACGGGCCGTTCCGCCGGCGGCGACGGCGTGACCTGCCGGAACCGCGGTCGCGGGTCGGGCAGGTCGGCGAACAGCCGGAGCAGGTCGCCCCGCGTGCGGGCGGTGGCGACGCGGGCGGAGCGCTCGCCGAACTCGTCCACGGTCAACCGCCCCTGGCCGAGGTGGTCGCCGAGCAGTTCGAGCGCGTGCTCGCGCTCCGCGTCGCCGATCCGGATGTCCCGCTCGCTCACACGTGCGAGCCTATTCCTTGATCTCGCAGAGCACCGTGCCCTGGGTGACCGCCGCGCCCGGCTCGGCCGCCAGGCCCGTGATCGTGCCCGACTTGTGGGCGGTCACCGGGTTCTCCATCTTCATGGCCTCCAGCACGACGACCAGCTCGCCCGCCTGGACCTGCTGCCCGTCCTCGACGGCCACCTTGACGATCGTGCCCTGCATGGGCGCGGCCACCGCGTCGCCGGACACGGCCGCGCCCGCCTTGCCGCCGGCGCGCTTGCGCGGCTTGGCCTTCGCGGCCGCCTTCGCCGCGCCGCCGCCGGCACCGCCGCCGAGGGCCAGGTCACCGGGCAGCGACACCTCCAGGCGACGGCCGCCGACCTCGACCACGAGGGTCTGGCGCGGCTCGTCCTCGGCCGCCTCCGCGCCGCCGGTGAACGGCTCGATGGTGTTGTCGAACTCGGTCTCGATCCACCGCGTGTGCACGGTGAAGCCCTCGTCGGTGCCCACGTACGCCGGGTCGCGCACGATCGCGCGGTGGAACGGCAGCACGGTGGCCATGCCCTCCACGACCATCTCGTCCAGCGCGCGCCGCGCCCGTTCGAGGGCCTGGGTGCGGTCCTCGCCGGTGACGATCAGCTTCGCCAGCAGCGAGTCGAACTGGCCGCCGATGACCGTGCCGCTCTCCACGCCCGCGTCCACCCGGACGCCCGGGCCGGACGGCGCGGTGAACGTGGTCACGGTGCCGGGGGCGGGCAGGAAGTTGCGGCCCGCGTCCTCGCCGTTGATGCGGAACTCGATCGAGTGACCGCGCGGGGTCGGGTCCTCGGTGAACCGCAGCGGCTCGCCGGCGGCGATGCGGAACTGCTCGCGCACCAGGTCGATGCCCGCGGTCTCCTCGCTGACCGGGTGCTCCACCTGGAGGCGCGTGTTGACCTCCAGGAACGAGATCGTGCCGTCCACCGCGACCAGGTACTCGACGGTGCCCGCGCCGTGGTAGCCGGCCTCCTTGCAGATGGCCCGCGCGGACCGGTGGATCTCGGCGCGCTGCTCGTCGGTGAGGAACGGCGCGGGCGCTTCCTCCACCAGCTTCTGGTGGCGGCGCTGCAACGAGCAGTCGCGCGTGCCGACGACGACGACGTTGCCGTGCTGGTCGGCCAGCACCTGCGCCTCGACGTGCCGCGGCTTGTCCAGGTAGCGCTCGACGAAGCACTCGCCGCGGCCGAACGCGGTGACCGCCTCGCGCACCGCGCTGTCGAACAGCTCGGGGATCTCCTCCAGCGTGCGGGCGACCTTCAGGCCGCGTCCGCCGCCGCCGAACGCCGCCTTGATCGCGACCGGCAGCCCGTGCTCCTCGGCGAACGCCACGATCTCGTCCGGGCCGGACACCGGGTCCTTGGTGCCGGGCACCAGCGGCGCGCCCGCGCGCATCGCGATGTGCCGCGCGGTCACCTTGTCGCCCAGGTCGCGGATGGCCTGCGGGGTCGGCCCGATCCAGGTCAGGCCCGCGTCCAGCACCGCCTGCGCGAAGTCGGCGTTCTCGGACAGGAAGCCGTAGCCGGGGTGCACCGAGTCCGCGCCGGCGCGCTTGGCGACGTCCAGCAGCTTGTCCACCGACAGGTAGCTCTCGCCCGGCGTGGTGCCGCCCAGGGCGAACGCCTCGTCCGCGAGCCGGACGAACGGGGCGTCGCGGTCCGGGTCCGCGTACACCGCGACACTCGTGAGACCTGCGTCACGACAGGCGCGGATGACCCTGACGGCGATCTCACCGCGGTTGGCGACGAGGACCTTGCGCAGCGACACGACGTCCTACCTCCTGGCAACGCTGGTACTGGAGCGGCAATGGTCGGGAAGTTTAATGACCCCCCGGTATCCCGCGGCGGAGAGACAGGTCACGCTTGGGTGCAACAATCGGTAATCGTGCCCCCACCGCCCAAACCCGCGCTGGTGGTCGCCTGCGCCGCAGTCCTGGTCACCGTCACGGGCCTGGTAACCGCCTGGTCACTGCGCCCACCCGATCAGGCGGACCCGGGCGCCGCGCCGACCCAGGACCAGTTGCGCTGCGGCACCACGGCGTGCCGCCCCGTCGTCCAACAGGGGGTCGGGGCCGACTCGGTCGAGCTGCTCGTGGGTTCGGGCGAGGGGCGCATCCGCACCAGCGGGGCTTCGGGGTCGAACATCTTCGAGCTGACCATCGCCGCCTCGGGGGCCGAGATCACCGACCGGTCGCTCCGGTGCGCGGACGCCGAGGTCGCCGTGTGCCTGGTCCGCGGCACGGCGGGCGCCGAGGTGCGCGGCGAGGTGATCGTGCGCCGGTCGGGGGCGTGGACGCGGGCGCAGGCGCCGTACGCGGCGTCGGGGGGCCACCTGGCGCTGGCCGACGTGGACCGGGACGCGGTCGCCGACGTCGTCGCGGTCCAGCGCGCCTGCCCCGGGGGAGCCGGGGGAGCCGACTGCGGCCGGCGCTTCGTGCAGGTCTTCTCCGTGGTCGGCACCGGCGAGGCCGGTGGTGGCGAGGTCGGCTGCACGCCGGTCGTGGGCTCGCCCGAGGAGCTGCCGGGCGGGCCGGAGGCCGTGCCGGACCCCGCGACCCTGGTGCGGTGCGGGGGAGCGTGACCGGGTGCGGGGCAGGCGTGACCTGGGCGGGGCAGGCGTGACCGGGTGCGGGGAGGCGGGGACGGCGGAGGGGGCCGCCGTTCGGCGACCCCCTCCGGGTGGTGGTGCGGTCGGGCTCAGGCCGGGACGACCTCGCGGTCGCCGGTCGCGCGCCGGTCGTCCTCACGCGGGCCGCTGAGCAGCGGCGGCTCGCTCGGCGCGTTCAGCACCTCGTCGTCGATCAGGCCCTCGCCGCGGGCGACCAGGACCGGGACGGTGATCTGGCCCGTCACGTTGGTCGCGGTGCGCACCATGTCGAGGATCGGGTCGATCGCGTAGACCACGGCGACACCGGTGGCGATGACCTCCGGCGGCATGTTCACCGCGCCCAGGGTCAGGGTCAGCATGGTGAACCAGCCGGTGGTGCCGGCGGTGGCCAGGGCGCCGAACACGGCCACCGCGATGATTGCCACGTACTGCCACACACCGAGCTGCACGCCGAACAGGTTCGCGATGAACACCGTCGCGATGGCCGGGTACACGGCGGCGCAGCCGTCCATCTTGGTGGTGGTGCCCAGCGGCACGGCGAACGACGCGTAGTCGGGGTCCACGCCCAGGTTGGCGGTGGTCTGGCGGCTCAGCGGCAGCGTCGCGCCCGACGAGCGGGACACGAAGGCGAACTGGATCGCGGTCCACGCCTTGGCGAAGAACGTCACCGGCGACACGTGCCCGACGAACCGCAGCAGCACCGGGTAGACCACGAACAGCACCAGCAGCGACCCGCCGTACACGGCCGCGATCAGCGAGAACAGCGGGCGGACGAACGAGTTGCCGTAGGTGGCGAACGCCGTGCCGATCAGGCCGAACACGCCGATCGGGGCGAGCAGCACGATCCAGCCGACGATCTTCTGGATCAGGTCGAACACCGACCGGGTGAGGTTCACGAACGGCGCGGCCTTCTCGCCCAGCGCGTACGCGGCGAAGCCGACCAGGACCGAGATGAACACGACCTGGAGCACCTCGCCCTCGGTGAAGGCGGCGAACAGGTTGGACGGGATCAGCGTCTCCAGCAGCGTGCTCCACGAGCCGGGGTCGCGGGCGGCGAGCCGCTCGACGGCGGCCTGCGAGGGCTCCACGGTGACGCCGGCGCCCGGCTTGAAGATCAACCCGATGGCCAGGCCGATGAGCACGGCGATCAGCGACGTGATCGCGAACCACAGCAGCGTCTTGCCGCCGAGGCGGGCCGCGCGGTTCGAGCCGAGGCGGCGCAGGCTCGTGATGCCGACGACGATCGCGGTGAAGACCAGGGGGATGACGGTGAACTGGAGGAGGCTGGTGAAGACGTCGCCGATGTGGCCGAGCGTGGTGGTGAGCCACGTCAGGCCGGCGTTCTTGGCCAGGAAGCCCGCGAGCGCGCCGAGCACGAGCGCGGCGAGCACGGTGATGCCGAAGACCTTCGGCTTGGTGTAGGTGCGGACGAACGACACGACTGCTCCGGGTGGGTGCGCAGGGGTTGGCTGGACGCGGGGCGTCAGCCCCGACAGCTCGCCGTCGTCCTGCGCCCGTAGTCGATGTGACGACGGCGCGTCAGCAGTTCGTTCATCGATCCCCCCAACGCCGCTCCTGCTGTGGAGCTTCCCTGACCGGGGGAAATGTGACAACGGCTACCAGATGTCGGACACCGCGACGCCGACCTGGCGCAGCAGCCGCCTGGTCAGCGGGAGGCTGATGCCGATCACGCTGGACGGGTCGCCGTCGATGCCGTCCACGAACCAGCCGCCCAGCCCGTCGAGCGTGAACGCGCCCGCCACGTGCAGCGGCTCGCCGGTGGCCAGGTACGCCTCCAGCTCGTCCTCGGTGGGCCGGCCGAACCGGACCAGCGTCGCCTCGTGGCCGACCGCCCGGTCGACCTCCGCGCCGTCGCGCACGCGGAGCACGGCGTGGCCGGTCAGCAGGGTGCCGGTGGTGCCCGCCATCCGCTTCCAGCGCTCGCGCGCCACGTCGACCGTGCCCGGCTTGCCGTGCACCTCGCCGTCGGCGGTGAGGAGCATCGAGTCGCAGCCGACCACGACCTCGTCCCCGGTCGACCCGCCCGCGATGGCCTCCGCCTTGGCCACGGCGAGCGCGGTGACGAGGTCCTCGGGGGTGGGGTCGGTGAGCGAGGCGGCGAGCGCGTCCTCGTCGACCCCGGACACCCGGACGACGGGCTCCACCCCGGCGGCGCGGAGGACGGCGAGGCGGGCGGGGGACTGGGAGGCGAGGACGAGGCGCACGGCGTTCAGCCTAGGGCGCGGCGAACGGGGGCCGCTCGGCCAGGGCGGGGTGCCGGGACCGGCTGGCTGCGCGACGGCTCCGGGGTCGCCTGCGGGTGGCGCGCCTCGAAATCACTTCGGAATTCCCACCTGCGGCGCGTCTCGCGATTGCTTCGCAGAGGTCCCCGCCCAGGGGGTCCCCTGTCTTCCATCTTGCCGGCGACCACCGACAACCCGGCCGCTTCGCGCCCGCCGCGCCCACCGCGCCCAGCCCGCCGCGCGCTGCGTAGAACTACCGATGCGTGCCGCCCCGGCGTCGGCCACCCTCGATCACGTGCAGCGTTGGGCTCTGGTGGTGCGCCGGACCGAGTCGGGGAGGAGGAGGTACCGGTGGCTGTTCCTGCTGGTGCCCGCCGTCCTCGTGGTCGGCGTGGCGGTTCGGGTCGTGTCCAGTGACCCGGTCGGGTACGGGGTGCCGTTCTGGCCCTTCGCGAACGGCAGCGACCGGGTCGAGCGCGGGGTGATGGACCAGGTCGCGGCGACCGCCCGCGCGCTCACGCGGTTGGACGCGGTGCCCGGCGCGGTCGCCGAGGAGGGGGTCGAGGTGCTCGACGCGCAGGTCGGCGCGGGCGCGGTGTGGATGCGGGTGCGCCTGCGCGTGCCGGACGGCGTGCGCTGCCGCGAGGTGTCCGTGCTCGGCGACACCGGCGTGCAGGTCAACAGCCGCCGGGTCGACTGCTGACGCGCAGCGGACCCGGCGGCCGATGACCGATGACCGGTCGGTGTGGTCAGCCCGGCAGGCCGGAGGCGCGCCAGGCGCCCGGGCCGTGCGGCAGGGCGGTGCGGACCAGGCGGGAGCGGTCCGCCCAGGCCGAACGGCGGGGGCGGTCCTCGACCGCCCCGCCCGAGGCCGCCAGACCCGCCACCACGGCGGTCACGACGGCCAGTTCCACGTCGTCCGGGTTCCCCCGCACCACCCGGAGGTGCGGCACGGCGCTCACAGGGGGATGTTCCCGTGCTTCTTGGGCGGCAGCACCTCTCGCTTGTCGCGCAGCACCGTCAGTGCCCGCGCGACGTGCGCCCGCGTGTACGCCGGCGGGATGACCGCGTCGACGTAGCCGCGCTCGGCCGCCACGTACGGGTTGCACAGGGCGTCCTCGTACTCCTGCTGCAACCGGGCCCGCAGCGCGTCCACGTCCTCGCCGTTGCCGACGGCCGCCGCGAGCGTCTTGCGGTGCACGATGTTCGCCGCGCCCTGCGCGCCCATGACCGCGATCTGCGCGGTCGGCCACGCCAGGTTGACGTCCGCGCCCAGGTGCTTGGACCCCATCACGTCGTACGCGCCGCCGTACGCCTTGCGGGTGATCACGGTGACCAGCGGCACGGTGGCCTCGGCGTAGGCGTAGATCAGCTTCGCGCCGCGCCGGATGATGCCGTTCCACTCCTGGTCGGTGCCGGGCAGGAAGCCGGGCACGTCGACGAAGGTCAGCACCGGGATGTTGAACGCGTCGCAGGTCCGCACGAACCGGGCGGCCTTCTCCGAGGCGTCGATGTCGAGGCAGCCCGCGAACTGGGTGGGCTGGTTGGCCACGACGCCGACCGAGTGGCCGTCGACCCGGCCGAAGCCGACCAGGATGTTCGGCGCGAACAGCGGCTGGACCTCCAGGAACTCGCCCTCGTCCAGCACGCGGGTGATGACCTCGTGCATGTCGTACGGCTGGTTCGCGGAGTCCGGGATCAGCGTGTCCAGCTCGCGGTCGGAGTCGGTGACCGAGTCCGCGATCGAGCCGTGCACGAGGTCGTCCGGCGCGTCGAACACGGGCGGCTCGGACATGTTGTTGGCCGGCAGGTAGGACAGCAGCTCCTTGACGTAGGAGATGGCGTCCTCCTCGTCGCTGCCGAGGTAGTGCGCGTTGCCGGACTTGGTGTTGTGCGTGCGACCGCCGCCCAGGTCCTCGAAGCCCACGTCCTCGCCGGTGACGGTCTTGATGACGTCGGGGCCGGTGATGAACATGTGCGAGGTCTGGTCGACCATCACCACGAAGTCGGTGAGCGCGGGGGAGTACACGTGCCCGCCCGCGTTCGCGCCCATGATCAGCGAGATCTGCGGGACGACGCCGGACGCGGCCACGTTGCGGCGGAAGATCTCGCCGTACAGGCCGAGCGAGACGACGCCCTCCTGGATGCGCGCGCCGCCGCCCTCGTTGATGCCGATGATCGGCCGGCCGGTCTTGATCGCCAGGTCCATGACCTTGACGATCTTCTCGCCGTACACCTCGCCGAGCGAGCCGCCGAACACGGTGACGTCCTGGCTGAACACGCACACCGGGCGGCCGTCGACGGTGCCGTAGCCGGTCACCACGCCGTCGCCGTAGGGGCGGTTCCGGTCCTGGCCGAAGTTCGTGGAGCGGTGCCGGGCCAGTTCGTCCAGCTCCACGAACGAACCCGGGTCGAGCAGCAGTTCGATGCGTTCGCGGGCCGTCTTCTTGCCCTTGGCGTGCTGCTTCTCGACCGCGCGCGCCGAACCGGCGTGCACGGCCTCCTCGTTGCGCCGGTACAGGTCGGCCAGCTTGCCGGCCGTGGTGTGGACGTCCGGCTCCTCGCCGATGGGGGCGGTCGCACTGCTCATGACCGGGCAGCTTAGCCAGGCCGGCCGAGGGCGGGGCGGAGGCAGTTGTCCACGTCACGGTCATCGTGGTTGACCTCCACCGCGCTGGAGGTTGCAGGCTGGTCGCACGGCCCGTCCCGCCATCCACACCGCTCCGACGCAGCGGGCGGGACGGGCCGCTCCTACCCTTCCCGGGTGACCTCGGGTGCCGCTCCAGATGCCGCCGTAGACGCCGCCGTCCTCCGCCGTGAGCTGCTCGGCCGCTACGCCGCGGTCGACGTCGTGGAGCACACCGGCTCCACCAACGCCGACCTGCGCGCCGCCGCGTCGCGCGGCGCGCCCGACCGCACCGTCCTCGTCGCCGGGCGGCAGACCGCCGGCCTGGGCAGGCGCGGCCGGTCCTGGGTGTCGCCCACCGGCGGCCTCTACCTGAGCGTGCTGCTCCGCCCGGACGGCGTGCCGCCGGCCCGGCTGCCGTGGGTGACGCTGCTCGCCGGCCTCGCCCTGGTCCGCACGGCGCGCTCGGTGGGCGTCGAGGCGACCCTGAAGTGGCCGAACGACCTGCTGGTCGACGGCGCCAAGGCCGCCGGGGTGCTGGCCGAGACCACGCCGGGACCGGCCGTGGTCGTCGGCATCGGGCTGAACGTCGCCGAGCTGCCCGACGACGTGGAGCCCGGCGCGGGCGGGCTGCGGCCCACCGGCCTGGAGTCCCACGCGGGCCCGCTCGACCGCACGGACGTCGCGGTCGCGCTGCTCACCGAGCTGGCCGACCTGGAGCGGCGGTGGCGCGTCGCGGGCGGCGACGACCCCGGTCTGCGCGCCGAGTACGAGCGGCACTGCGCGACGCTCGGCAGCCCCGTGCGGGTGGAGCTGGCCCGCGACGGGCTGCTGCTCGGCACGGCGCACCGCCTGGAGCCCGACGGCACCCTGGTGGTGCGCGACGAACGAGGCGCGGACCACGCCGTTTCCGCCGGGGACGTCGTGCACCTGCGAGTACGGTGAGGCCAGCACCACCCACCGAAGGGGATCGCCGTGGCCTACCCGGACGACCTGCTCAGCCCGAGCGAGCACGTCGTGACCCACAAGCACCCGCACTGGAAGGCGCTGCTGGTCCCGGTGGTCGTGCTGCTGGTCGTGCTCGTCGGGGGCACCTGGCTCGCGGTGCTGGCCGCCGACCTGACGTGGGCGTCCACCGCGTGGCTCGTGCTGGCCGCGGTCTCCGTCGCGCTCCTCGCCTGGCTGGTGCTCGCGCCGGTGCTGCGCTGGCGCACCACCCACCTGGTCGTCACCACCGAGCGGGTGATGTGGCGGATGGGCGTGGTGCGGCGCGTCAGCCTGGACCTGCCGCTGCGGCGCATCGACAGCGTGCGGTTCGAGCAGGGGGTGACGGACCGGCTGCTGGGGTGCGGCACGCTGGTCATCGACTCCGCGTCCGACACCCCGCTCGAACTCGACGACATCCCGGACGTGGAAGCGGTGAACTCGCTGCTGCAACGGGAGATCAACGACAACCCGGACGACGACCACCAGCCGGAGGACAGGGTCAGCGATGGGCGCGCGTGAGGTCGGGCTGCCCGACGTGGTCGGCGGGAGCGGGCTCCCGGAGCGGGTGACGATCTGGGAGGTGGGTCCGCGCGACGGCCTCCAGAACGAGTCCGGGGTCGTGCCCGTCGCCACCAAGCTGGAGTTCCTGGACCGGCTGGCCGACGCGGGCGGCGCGGTGCTGGAGGCGACGAGCTTCGTGCACCCGAAGTGGGTGCCGCAGCTGGCCGACGCCGAGGAGCTGCTGGACGGCCTCGTCCGGCGCGACGGCGTCGACTACCCCGTGCTGGTGCCCAACGAACGTGGCCTGGAACGCGCGCTGAAGGCGGGCGTCGAGCACGTCGCGATCTTCGCCAGCGCCACCGAGGCGTTCGCGCGCCGCAACCTCAACCGGTCCCTGGACGAGCAGTTCGCCATGTTCGACCCGGTCGTCGCGCGCGCCAGGGCCGAGGGGCTCAGGGTGCGCGGGTACGTGTCGATGTGCTTCGGCGACCCGTGGGAGGGCGCGGTGGCCCGCGACCAGGTCGTCGGCGTCGGCCGCCGGCTGCTGGACATGGGCTGCGACCAGCTCTCCCTCGGCGACACGATCGGCGTGGCCACCCCCGGCCAGGTGACGGCGCTGCTGGCCGCGTTCGACAGCGTCGAACCGCTGGCCGTGCACTTCCACGACACCTACGGGCAGGCGCTGGCGAACACGCTGGCCGCGCTCCAGGCGGGCGTCACCACGGTCGACTCCTCGGCGGGCGGCCTCGGCGGCTGCCCGTACGCCGAGTCGGCCACCGGCAACCTCGCCACCGAGGACCTCGTGTGGATGCTCGACGGCCTGGGCGTGGCGCACGGCCTCGACCTGGACAAGCTCGCCGACACCAGCGCGTGGATGGCGGAGCGGCTCGGCCGGCCCAGCCCGTCGCGGGTGGTGCGGGCGCTGCGCGGGTAGCGCGGGTCCCCGCACGATTTTCCCCCGCGCGCCCCGGAACCGGGGTGGGGGTCGTAACGTCCAACGCGCGACCGACGACCATGCCCGGCGACGGTTGGAACCGGAGGTGGCCGTGACCGATCACCGCGCGCAGGTCGACGAACTGCTGGCCGACTACCGGCGCAGCCGCGACCAGCTGGCGTCCGTCCAGCGGGACCTGGCCGCGGTGTCGGGGGTCGCGACCAGCCCGGACGGTTCGGTGACCGCGGTGGTCGGCGCCCAGGGCGCGCTCACCGACCTGGAGCTGACCGACGACGCCTACCGGATGCGTCCCGCGCAGCTCGCCCGGCTCGTCCTGCGCACCGTGCAGGAGGCCGGGGTCAGGGCCGCGGAACGCACCTACCAGGCGCTGAGCCCGGTCCTGCCCGCCGGCACCGACCCGGCGGCGCTCGTGCGCGGCACCGCCGACCTGCGCCCCGAGAAGATCCGGCCGCCCGAGCCCGCCCGCCGGCCCGTCGTCGACGACGAGGACTTCGAGCAGCGCGACTGGCTCGACGTCGAGGCCGCGCCCACCCCGGTGCTCGGCGCGACCGCGCCCCGCGCCGCCACCCCGAGCGCCACTCCGAGGAGAACGAGATGAACGGCTTCCGGACCGACCTCGCCCGCCTCGCCGAGGGCGCGCAGGACTTCGGCGCGTTCGCGGAGCGCGCCGACAAGATCGCGAACGACCTCGGCGCGACCCTCGACTCGCTGGGCGCCTGCTGGGGCGACGACGCGATCGGGCAGAGCTTCGCCGCCGGCCACGTGCGGCCCTCCGGCGACGTGCTCACCGGGCTGACCGCGCTGGGCGGCGGGTTCGGCGGCGTCGCGGAGCGCTTCGCCGGGACGGCCCGCACCTACCGCGAGGTCGAGGGCGACAACAGCACCGCGCTCGGCGCGATCTGACTCAGGGGGCCGTGATGGGGATCGAGCTGCCGGCCGAACTGGCCGAGGTCGCGGCGAAGGCCGGTGTGGTGTGGCCGCAGGCGGACGAGGACGCGCTGCGCTCGTCCGCCGCCGCGTGGCGGGAGGCGGGCGACCGGCTGACGACGCTCGCCGGCGAGTCCGACGGGTCGGCGGGCAAGGCGCTCGGCGCGATGTCCGGCTCGACCGGCGACGCGGCGCGCGGGCACTGGAACGCGTTCACCGCGCCCGACGGCACGCTGAACACCGTGCTGCGCGGCTGCACCGCGGCGGCCGACCGGCTGGACCACGCGGCCGAGCAGATCGGCGCGGCCAAGGTCGAGCTGGTGCGCGAGCTGGTGAACCTGGCCAAGAACGACGCCGCCGCGCAGCAGGCCGCCGGTGCGGGCAACCCGTCGGCGCTGCTCGGGCTGGACACGGCGGTGCGCGGCGCGGCGGCCAACATCGCCCACCTGACCGACACGTTGACCAGCGCGGTGCGGCTGGACAGCGGCGTGACGATCGGCGGCCACCCGCTCCCGGTCGACGCCAACCCCGGCGTGCACGGCCCGTCCGAGAACGGCCCCGGCTCGCACGGCCCCGGCTCACAGGGGCCCGGTTCGCAGGGTCCGGGTTCGCAGGGAACCGGCGGCCAGGTGCCCGGCACGCAGGGCCCGGGCCAGGGCGGGCTGCTCGGCGGCGGGGGCCTGCTGGGCGACCTCCTCGGCGGCGGCCCCGCGCCGGACGGCCAGGGCCAGCAGGGGCAGGGCCAGCAGGGTCAGGGCCAGCAGGGGCAGGGCCAGCAGGGTCAGGGCCAGCAGGGCCAGGTGCCCGGTGCGGGCGCCCCGCCGGCGGCCGGCCCCGGCAACCAGGGCGGGAACCAGAACGGCGGCCTGCTGGGCGGCCTGCTGCCCGGCGGGAACTCGCCCGGCCTCGTCGGCGGGATCGTGGACGGCGTGGCCGACACGGTCGACGCCGTCGCGAAGCCGGTCGTGGGGGCCGTGGGCGCGGTCGCCCCGCCGGTCGCGGCCGTGGTGGAGCCGGTGCTCGACAAGACCGGTGACCTGGTGCGGGGGGTCGGCGACGGCGTCGACCGCACCGTGGGTGCCGTGGCGCCCGGACCCGACAACGGTCCCGGCCAGCACGGCCCCGGCCAGCAGGGCCCCGGTCATGGCGGACCTGGTCACGGCGGTCCCGGCGACAACGGCCCCGGTCGAGGCGCCCCCGACCACGGCGGTCCGGGCCAGGGCGGTGCGCCCGGCCTGGTGGGTCGGCTCGGCGACGCGGTGAACCAGGTCGTCGGCGGCACCACCGGCGCGGTCGCGGAGGTCGTGACCCGTGCCGAGGGCACGGTCAGCCAGTCGTCGGCCGCGGTGCTGGACCGGCCCGTGGCGCACGTCGACACCCCGCACGCCCCCGCCCCGCAGCAGCCCGCGGCCCCGGCCGCGAACCAGGCCGTGTCGCAGGGCCCGTCGTTCGGCGGCCCCTCGGGCGGTGCGCCCGCCGCGGCGGCCCCGGTGGCCGGCGCGGCCGCGGTCGGCCAGTCCCCGGCGGCGAACGCCGCCGCGGCGGCTCCCGGCCAGTCGACCCAGGCCCAGCCCGGCCAGGCCGCGCCCAAGGCGGAGGCCCGCGCCGCGCAGGCGGTCCAGCCCGGTCAGGGCCCGGCGCAAGGACAGGCGCAGGCGCAAGGGCAGGGCCCGGCACAGGGCCCAGGCCAGGGCCAGGGCCAGTCGGGTGGCCGGTCCGGTGAGGCCGCGCCCAGGGGCGAGGGCCAGGCCAGGTCCGACGCCACCGCCAAGGCCGATGCCAACAGCACCGCCAAGGCCGACGCCACCGTGAAGGCCGACCCCAAGGCGGCAGCCGCCGGCGCCACCGGCCTCGCCCAGGGCGACACCACCGCCGTCCGCGACGACCGCGACCCCGACCGCGACTCCGATCGCGACCTCGACCGGGACCTCGACCTGGACGACCTGCGCGCCGCCGTGGCGAACGCGGGCGACGCGGTCGCCGGCGTCGCGGCCGACGGCGGCCTCGCGTTCGCCGTCGTGCCCATCCCGGTCGGTCGCGGCCCGGTGCTCGACCGGTCGCCGCTGCTGCCCGGCCCCCGGCGGGCGGTCGAGCCGGAGGTCGAGGAGGACGACGCGCCACCGGTGCCGGCCGCGTCCACCGCGCGCCCCACCACCGAGGCCGCCGCGCTGTTCCTGGCGCACGTGTTCCCCGGCGGGACGCTGCCCCGGCCGCGCACCGCGCCCGCCCGGCAGCTGCCCCCGCCGTCCGGTGAGGCGGCGTTCGCGGCCGGCCTGCGCTTCGAGCCGCAGAACCACCCCGACGGGCACGTGGTCGACGCGTCCGCCCGGTTCGGCGTCGACCTCACGCACGGCGACCGGCTCCGGTCCCGGCTGTCCGGCGACCCGACCGACGCGCCGCAGGTCGACCCGGTGCCCGCGTGCCTGCGCCCCCGCCTGGTCCTCGCGCCCGGCGGCGAGCCCGACCCCGACCTGATGGCCGGCCACGACCCGCAGGCCGGCGCGCACGAACGCGACTGGGACCGCCGCTACCTGGTGCGGGCCGACCCGCCCGAGTACGCGTGGCCGCCCGGCGAGCTGTTCCCCGAGGGCGGGTACGAGGCCGGCCAGCCCGGCGTGCTCGCGGCCGGCGTGGAGCTGGACCGCTTCGGCGGCCCCGAGGGGCGGGTGCTGTCCGAGCTGGGCACGTCGTTCGCGGCGAGGTCCCTGCCGCCCGCGCTCGCCTCGGCCGGCTACCACCGCTACCGGACGACCCGGGTGCTGCCGGTGTGGTTCACGCTGTCCGCCGAGTGGTTCGGCCAGCCCGGTGGCGGCGTCCGCTACCGGACGACCTACCCGGTGGCGGACCTGCTCGCCCTGGGCTACCTGGAGGAGATCAGGTGAACGTCGAGTCGGTCCTGGGCTGGCTGCTCGCGGTCGGTGTGCCCGCCGAGGTCGTGTCGATCGGGGCCGAGGCCGACAACGCGTGGTGCCTGCTGCCGACCGACGACGGCTTCGAGGTGTTCTGGCGCGAGCAGGGCAACCGGTACGACTGGGCGGCGTTCACCAGCGAGGACGTCGCCTGCCACTACCTGTTCGGCCGGTTGGTGTGGGCGCAGGTCGTGCGCGGCGCGGTGGGGGTGCTGCCGGCCGCTAACGAGGCGTGAGGTCGGTCCGCCAGGGCACGCCCACCACGTCCTCGGCCTTCGGCACGGGCAGGAACACGGCGAACGTCGCGGGCCGGGCGGTGGACAGCTCCAACCGGCCGCCGTCGGCGTCGACCAGGGCCCGCGCGAGCGCCAGGCCGACCCCCGTGGAGCCGCCGCCGGACACGCCGCGCTCGAAGATGTGGTGCGACAGCTCGTCGGGCACGCCCGCGCCCGAGTCGGCGACCTCGACGACCACGGTGCCGTCGTCGCTGCGCGCGGACACCGTGACCAGGCCCTCGCCGTGCCGCAGGGCGTTGTCCAGCAGCACGCCGATCGCCTCGCGCAGCCGGGCGGGCGTGGCGCGGGCCAGCAGCCCCTCCGGCACCCGCACCCGCAGCGCCCGGCCGACGCCGCGCAGCGGTTCGCGCCACTCCTCGGCGATGGCCGACAGCTCCGCGCCCAGGTCCAGGGGTTCCGCGCCGACCGCGCGGGCGGCGCGGGCGGCGGCCAGCATCTCGTTCAGCACCTCGCCGAGCCGCTCGGCCTGCTCCAGCGCGGCCCTCGCCTCGGTCGCCGCGTCCGGCTCGGTGTGCAGCGACAGCGCCTCCAGCCGCAGCTGCAACGCGGTGAGCCTGCTGCGCAGCTGGTGCGACACGTCGCCGACCAGCTCCCGCTCCCGCTGCACGAGCTGCGCCAGCGCGCCCGCCGACTTGTCCAGCGCGTCGGCCACCAGGTCCAGCTCGGGCACGTTGTGCCGCCGGTCGTCGCGCCGGAAGTCGCCCGCGCCGAGCCGCGCCGCGCGCGACGCGACGTGCCGCAGGGGCCTGGCGAGCTTGCGGGCGGTGACCGTGGCGACGACCGTGCCGGTGCCCACCGACAGCACGACCAGCAGCACCACCAGCGCCGCCACCTGGTACTGCGCGGTGTGCATGGGCGCCGACGACACCTCCAGCCGCACGGTGCCCTGCTGCGCGATCGGCAGCTCCACCGACAGCGCGTCCCGGCCCGGCGTCGTGCCGAACTCCCGCACGCCGGACGAGGACGTGACCACCAGGTGCCCGCCCTCGGGCACGCCGACCTGCACGGGCCCCAGGTCGATGGGGCGGCCGTCCGCGATCTGGTCGTCGATGAGGGCGGCGATCTGCCGCGCTCGGGACGCCAGGTCGCCGCGCGCGCCGTCGTCGACCAGCCGCAGGGCCGTGTAGCCCAGGGGGATGCCCAGGGCGAACCCGGTGACCGCGACGGCCAGCAGGATCGCCCGCAGGATGCGGCTGCGCATCAGTCGGCGGTGTTGAAGCGGAAGCCGACCCCGCGCACGGTCGCGATGCGGCGCTCCACCGTGCGGGTGTCACCGAGCTTCCGGCGCAGCCACGACATGTGCATGTCGAGGGTCTTGCTGGACTTCAGCTCCGGGTCGTTCCACACCTCCGAGAGGATCTCGTCGCGGTGCACGACCTGGCCCGCGCGCTGGATCAGCACGCGCAGCAGCTCGAACTCCTTGTTCGCCAGCTGCACCTCCTGGCCGTCCACCGTGACGCGGCGGGCCGCCAGGTCCAGGCGCACGCCGTTGACCTCCAGCGTGCCGGGCGCGCGCCTGCGCAGCAGGGCCCGGATGCGGGCCATCAGCTCCGCGAGCCGGAACGGCTTGGCCACGTAGTCGTCCGCGCCGGCGTCCAGCCCCACCACGAAGTCCACCTCGTCGGACCGCGCGGTGAGCATCAGCACGGGGATGCCGCGCCCGCCCGCGCGCAGCCGGCGGCACACCTCCAGGCCGTCCATGCCGGGCAGGCCCAGGTCGAGGACGAGCAGGTCGATGCCGCCGTGCGCGGCGACGTCCAGCGCGCCCGGACCGTCACCCACGACCTGCACCTGGTACCCCTCCCGCTGGAGTGCCCGGGAGAGGGGATCGGCGATCGCCGGGTCGTCCTCGGCCAACAAGACCACGCTCACGGCACCCAGCGTAGGCGTGGCACCATCCCGTGCGTGTCAGACCTTCGTGCAGACCTGTCCCTGGCCCTCCGGTTGGCCGACGAGGCCGACGCGATCACCACGTCCCGGTTCCGCGCCCGCGACCTCGTCGTGGAGCGCAAGCCCGACCGGACGCCGGTGACGGACGCGGACGTGGCCGTGGAGGACGCCATCCGCGCCGTGCTCGCGGTCGACGCGCCGGGCGACCAGGTGGCGGGCGAGGAGCGGGGCGGCACGGCGGGCGCGGGGCGCGCGTGGGTCGTGGACCCGATCGACGGGACGAAGAACTTCCTGCGCGGCGTGCCGGTGTGGGCCACGCTGATCGCCCTCGTCGTCGACGGCACGCCCGTGGTGGGCGTCGTCTCGGCCCCCGCCCTGGGGCGTCGCTGGTGGGCCTCGGCAGGTGGGGGCGCGTTCACGTCGGACGCCACCGGCACCCGGCCGATCACCGTGTCCGGCGTGCGGGACCTCACCGACGCCTACCTGTCGACCACGCACCTGGGCACGTGGACCGAGCACCACTCGCGGGAGGCGTACCTGGCGCTGGTCGACGCGTGCTGGGAGAACCGGGCGTTCGGCGACTTCTGGCAGCACTGCCTGGTCGCCGAGGGCGCGATCGACGTGGCCGCCGAGCCGATCGTGAACCCGTGGGACGTCGCGCCGTTCCAGGTGCTGGTCCGCGAGGCCGGTGGCCGGTTCAGCGACCTGGACGGCGTCGAGCGCTTCGACGGCGGCAACGTCCTGTCCAGCAACGGCCACCTCCACGCCGCCGCCCTCGCCATCCTCGCCACCCCCGCCTGACCACCCCCGAGAGTCCAACGCTCAGGCCCCGAGAGTCCAACGCTCAGGTCTCGTGAGTCCAACGCTCGCGACCCCTGAGTTCTGCGTTCGAGCCGACCGGTCGGTATGCGGAACGGAGAACTCAGGGGTCCTGGACGTTGGACTCTCGGGACCCGGGCGTTGGACTCTCGGGGCCTGGAGGTTGGACTCTCGGGTGGGTCAGGAGTGGCCCAGGGCTTGTTCGTCCTCTTCGGGGAGGTCGTAGGCCCTGGTCACGCGGCGCGGGCGGGCGTCGGGGTCGGGGAACACCCACTTCTTGTAGCCGTACCAGCGGAACGCCATGCCGATCAGGGTGCCGATGACCTGGGCGCTGACGAAGTCGGCGACCTCCTCGCCGACCCGGCTGATGTTCGGCTCCTGGAGGTCCAGCAGGTAGCGCGACACCCACAGCGGCGCCGAGTTGAGCACGATGCCGATGCCGTTGACGAGGAAGAACAACGCCGCCTCGTGCCGCCGCTCACGCCCGCCGCGGGTCTTGAACGACCACTCGCGGTTCAGGATGTACGACACGATCGTGGCGACCAGGGTGGCGACGATCTTCGCCGTCACCGGGTGGTCGGTCAGGACGATCGACTTCAGGCCGAAGAAGATGGCCGTGTCGATCACGAAGCACGTGCCGCCGACCACGGCGAACTTGAGCAGCTCTCTGTGCTTCAGGGCGAGCGAGCGCAGCGGTTCGGGCAGGCGGAGGACCACGTTCTCGACTACGGACACCCGGTCAGGCTACTTCGCGCTGCTCCGCGACGACGTGCAGCGGCCGCACCGACGGCCGCGCGTCGGCCTGGGGGAACACGAACTTCCTCATCGCCCAGAACTTGAACCCGGTCGCGAGCAGCATGCCGATCACCGACCCGGTGATGAAGTCGGCGACCTCCGAGTGCAGGTCGAACACGTGCCGCGACACGTACAGCGGCAGCAGGTTCACGCCGATGCCGATGCCGCTGACCAGGAAGAACAACGCGGCCTCGTGGTGGCGCTCACGCCCGCCGCGGGTGTCGAAGGACCACTCGCGGCTCAGCACGTAGGACGAGATGACCGCCACCAGCACGGCGATGGCCTTCGCGGTGACGACCTTGTCCTGCAGGAACGTCAGCTTCAGCGCGTACCAGACACCGTTGTCGATCACGAACGTCGTGCCGCCCACGGCGGCGAAGCGGATCAGCTCGCGGTGCTTGACGATCAGGAAGCGGAGCGGTTCCGGGAGGCGTCCCAGCACCCTGCGCACTAGTGGCAGCACCGGGGCAGGCTACCGACCCCGTGACGGGTCGATCACGAAGGGGTGCGGCACAGCCCGGGCAGCAGGTCCCCCAGCAGCGGGGGCCACAGCGGTATGACCGGTTCGCACGGTTCGAGCCGGTCAGTGGGGGTCGGCCCGCTCGACGGCGGCCCGTTCGGCGGCACGACGGGGGGCACGACCGGGGGCTCCGCCGCGGGCACGCCCGGGGGTGTGGTGACCACCGGCGGGGGCTCCGCGCCGGTCTTCGTCGGTGCGGTCGCGGGCGGCTGCCCGGTCGGCGACGACGAGGTCGGGCGGGGTGTCGTGGTGGTCGTCGTCGGCGCGGTGGTGCCCGTGGTCGTCGGCGTGGTCGTCGGGGTCGGGTCGCCCGTCGGCGGGTGCCCGGGATGATCACCCGGACGGGTGAAAACGGTCACCGTCTCGCTCGCCGCGGCGGTGCCGAGGGTCGCGGTGACCGTCACCTCGCGGGACTTCCCGCGCTCGTCGTGGTCGTCGTGCCAGGACCCGCGCAGCGCCCACACCGACAGCCGGTACGCCTCGCCCCGCCCGAGCGGCACCTCGCAGGTGATCCGCCGGTCCGACTTCGTGCAGCCCGGCGCCAGGCTGACCAGGAAGACGTCCTCGGACGACACCGCGAGCACCAGGTCGCCCGCCCGGCCACCGGTGTTGGTGACCGCCACGTCCACGCGCGAGCTCCAGTGCTCGTGGTGCCACTTGGTGACGTCGACGTCCAGGTCGAGGGCGTCCTCGACCGGGGTGACCGCCACGTCGACCTCGATGGCCACGCTCAGCGACGTGCCCGCGGTGACGGTGCCGGTGATGCGGCTGTTCACCGCCTCCCAGTCGGCCTGGAGGCGGAAGACGAACGTCGCCGTGCCGCCCGGTGCGATGCCCTGGGTGGTGGCGCACGTGACCGCGCCCACCGCCGCCGGGCAGTCGACGGTCTGCTCGGGCAGCCCGTTCAGCTGCACCAGCCGCCGGCCCGCGAACGACGCCGGCCCGCCCACCGACCGCACGCCGGGCGGCAGGGTGAGGGCCGCGCTCGCCGGCTGCGAGGTCGTCTCGCCGGTGTTGCGCACGACGACCGGCATCGCCACCGGTTCCGCGCCGGGCGTGAGCGTGAAACCGCTGGGCACCATCGGCACCAGGTTCGGCGGCGTCGGCTCCGGTTCGGGCTCGGGCTCGGGCTCGGGCTCCGGTTCGGGTTCGGGCTGGGGTTCGGGTGCCGGTTCGGGGGCGGGCGCGGGCGGCGCGGGCACGACCGGCTCCGTGGACGGCGCGGTGGTCGTGGGCGCCGTCGTCGTGGGTTCGGTGGTCGTGGGCGCGGTGGTGGTCGTGGTCGACGACGTGCCGGTCGGCGCCTGCGTGGCCGGCGGGACCTGCGGCGCGGTGCGCGTGGGCGCGGTCGGCACGGGGGAGGTCTGCGCGGCGGGCACCTCTTGCTGCTCGCCGCCGGAGGCCAGGCCGATCGCCACCGCCACCACGAGCGCGGCGATCGAGGCCGCCGTGCCGAGGAGCTGGCGGGGCACCGAGCCGAGCGCGTTGCCCGTGCCGCCGCCGCTCGTGCCGGCCGCAGCGCCCGCCGCCGCACCGGCCGCCGCCGCGGTGGCCGCCTTCGCCGTGCCCGCGCCGGCCGCCGCGAGGTAGCCGGTCGCGCCGACGCCCAGCACCAGGGGCGCGATGATCCCGCGCAGCGCGCCGTTGACGTCGGCCAGCTCGGCGGCCAGCGCCCGGCAGTCCACGCACTCGTCCAGGTGCGCCTCGACCTGCGTGGTCTCCCGCTTCGACAGCCCGCCCCGGGTCCACGCGCCGAGCTTGTCCACGGTCGCGCGGCACCGCTCGGCCTGCGTCTCGGCCAGGTGCACCTGCAAATAGGCCTGCTTGAGGCCCTCGCGGGCCCGGTAGGCCAGCGCCGACACGCCGTTCGCGGTCAAGCCCAGCAGCGGGGCGACCTCGGCGGGCGACTGGCCCTCGATCTCGGTGTGCCACAGCACGGTCTGCCAGCGCTCGGGCAGCCGGGCGAACGCCTTCGCGGCCAGCGACCGCTCCAGGCCGGCGACGGCGGTGTCCTTGAACGGCACGCTGGTGGCCTCGGGCGCGGCCTCGGCCACGTCGTCGGACAGCTCGACCTTGCGGTCCCGGCGAGTCTTGTCGTAGGCGGTGTGCCGCAGCGCGGTGAGCAGGTAGGCGCGGAACGCCGTGTCCGGCCCGCGGCCCGCGCGCAGGGTGTCCAGCACCTTCGCGAACGCGTCGGACACCAGGTCGTCGGCCTCGGCCGAGGACCTGGCGAGCTGGCGGGCCAGGTTGTACGCGGCGCCCACGTGCCGTTCGTAGAGCTGCCCGTAGGCGTCGATCGCCCCGCCCCGGACGGAGTCGATCAGCTCCGCGTCACTCGGTCCGTGGACGTCCGCAGGAACTGCCGCCACCTGTGATTCCCCTCCTCGCGCGGCGCCAGTCTGACGCACCGGGAAGTGCGACGTCACGCACGACTACCCAACTGTGTCCTGGTTCTGCCGTCATGGACGAACGCCGGCGACGTCTCGTGGCCGTAACGACGACGGCGAGGAGGCATCCGGGTGGGTGTTCGGGAAGCGGTGGCACGGCGTTCCGGTGCTGACGGTTCACGCGCGCTGCGGTCGAGGTGGCGCACGGCCACGATGGCCGCGGGCTGGGCGTTCCCGGCCGACTGGCCGCTGGACGAGGTCGACGACGTCTGCCGGGCCGTGCTCGGCCGGGACGACCCCGACGGCGAGCTGTACCGGCTGGGCGCCGCGCGGGCGGAGGCGGGCGCGGGCCTGGCCGAGACGCTGCTGGACCTCGCGGCGCTGCACGCGGTGCTCGCCGAACCGCCCGGCTCGACCGGGATCGTCTCGCCGAACGTGGACGCCATCCCGGCCAGGATGCTGCGCGTCACCGCGCTGGGCTGGGGCGACGTGATGAGCAAGCGGGCCGGGGACTGCGCCGCGGACAACCCGCTCACCGGCCTCGCCACCTCGGCCTACCTGCGCACGCGGCTGCGCGAGGTGTACGCCGAGGCGCGCGTGGCGGGGTGCCAGGAGCACGTGCTGGTGCTCGTGTCGATCGACCTGAACCGGGTGGCGGGCTGGTCGCGGGTGGTGGCGATGACGCTGCTGGCGGACGCGCTGAAGGAGGTGTTCGACTCCGGCGAGACGCTGGCGTCGGTCGGCCCGTCCACCGCGTGCGTGCTGGTCCGGCGCGGTGGTCGGCTGGCGAGAACCGTGGCCAACCTGCGCCTGCTCACCGCGGACAGGTTGGCCGTGGACCCGCACGTCGCCCCCACCGGCCCGGCGAAGGTGTGGCTGGAGCGGTTGCCGGGCACCTACGACGAAGCGGTCCGGCTCGTCGCCGCCCTCGGACGCTGACCCCCTGTCCGGCGTCCGCCGGCGCCCTCCCCTCCCCACCGGTCCGGTGCCCGCCCACGGCGGCGCGTCGGGCTCGTCCCGCCTGTCAGAACCCGTTTTGCCTGGCCCGTCCCGCCCGCCGGGGCTCCTCTCACCTGCCCGGGTGATGCGCCCCGCCGGGCGGGTGGTCCGCCCCGGTCCGGCGATCGGCGTCCGGCGCGGGCGGGTAAGCCGGGTCCGTGACCACGTACGCGCGCATCAGCCACGTCCTCACCGCGGTGCTGTCCGCCCTCGTCGGAGTCGTGTCGCCGGGCGAGGTCCGGCG
>NZ_JBPKJK010000034.1:0-68837 GCF_051756985.1 Saccharothrix sabaoui | reverse complement strand
TCGTCGGGCAGCGTCACCGAGTGCACCGCCTTGGCCGGGTCCAGCTGCACCGAGCCGGTGAACAGGCGCACCGGCGGGCCGTCCACGCCCTGCCCGGCCTTGACGCGGTGCGGCATGTCGAGCGCGACCGCGCCGCCCGACCCCGCCCAGTCCGGCACGGTCACCGGCACCTGCGCCGTGCTGCCGTCGGCGTAGCGCACGAGCACGCCGGCGGTCACCGGGCCGTTGTGCGACGCCGCCACCCACCGCAGGCCCCGGTAGGACCCGGCGGGCAGCAGCACGGCCTGGCCGCGCGCCTCCACGAAGTTCGGCGCGGTCCCCGACGCGTCGGGCGCGACGAACGCCGTGTCGCCCCACGTCACCGTGCCGGTGGGCAGCAGCGCGGCGTCGTAGCTCCAGCCCTGGCCGTCGAAGTTCCCCTCGGTGGACCGCTCCGGGGTGGCCGCGCCGTCGTGGTTCAGCTCCCGCGCCAGGTCCACCGCGCACTGCCCGCCCACGACGGCGGCGCACTCGGCCGCCGCGCGGACCTCCACCACGGCGTCCCGGACCACCTCGTTCGGCCCGCGCACCGCCACCCGCACCGGGTACGAGCCGACCGGCGTGCCACCGGGCACGGTCACGGTCAGCGTGACCGTCTCCTGCACCGGGGCTCGGTTCGAGCGGATCACCACGGGGGACCGGGGCGACGCGGTCACCCCCCACCCCGCCGGGGCGGTCGGCCGGAACGTGACCGGCACCGCGCCGGGCGCCTGCGCCAGCACGTCCAGGGTGAGCGCCACCGTCTGGTCGGCCGCGTTCGCCGGCACCACCGCCGAGGACTCGCGCAGCGCCGCGTCGACGTGCCTGCGGTCGTCCGGCCGGGCCCGGTTCACCGAGGGCGGTTCGGCGCCGGGCCGGGTGCCCCAGCTCGACGGGGTCGTGCCCAGCCGGTGCGCCAGCGTGCCGCCGCGCGCCACGTCGTCCCAGTCCAGCCACGTGTCCCGCACGTCGCGGCCGTTGAGCGACACCCGCTGCACGTACCGGTTCGCGTCGCTCGCGCCCGGCGCGCTGATGGTGAGCGCCCGGCCCTGTCCGGTGTGGACGGTGGCGGACGGGAACTGCGGGCTGGACAGGGCGAGGAAGTCGCCGCCGCTCATCGTCGGGTACAGCCCGAGCGAGGAGAACACGTACCACGCCGACATCGTGCCCAGGTCGTCGTTGCCGGTCATGCCGTCCGGGCCGGTGGTGAACAGCGTCATCGCCGCGCGCACCACGGTCGCCGTCTTCGCCGGCGCGCCCACCGACAGGTAGAAGTACGGCGCGAGCAGGTCGGGCTCGTTGTTCGGGTTGTACGTGGGCTTGCCGTAGTAGTCGTAGGGCTGCGTGATCCAGTCGGTGCGCACCGTGCCCACCGGGTCGGCGAGCAGCTTGTCGTAGGCGAAGAACGCGTCCAGCCGCTCCTCGGTGGCCCTGCGCCCGCCCATCAGCTCGACCAGGCCGTTCGGGTCCTGCGGCACCAGCCACTGGTACTGGTACGCGCCGCCCTCGTGGAACTGGTGCCCGGCGTCGACCGGGTTGTACGGCGTCACCCACGTGCCCTCGGCGGTGCGCGGCCGGAAGTGCTCGCCGTCCCACAGGTTGCGGTACCACTGCCCGCGCGCGGCGAACAGCTTCGCGTCCGCGTCGTGCCCGAGGCCCTTGGCCATCAGCGCGAGCGACGCGTCGGCCGCCGCGTACTCCAGGGTCGCCGACGCCGGGTGCACGCAGTCGTTGTCACCGCCCTTGTGCGCGCAGTCCGTGCCCAGGACCAGGCCGGACGGGACGTAGCCGCGCTCGGCGTAGAACCCCTGGCCCGACCGGCCGTTGTACGGCGAGTCGGCGGGCGGCGTGCTGGTGGCGTTGCGCCTGAGCAGCTCGTACGCCTCCTGCTCGTGGCCTTGGAGGAGGCCCTTGGACCACGCCTCGACCAGGAACGGGGTCACCGGGTCGCCGGTCATGATGTTGGTCTCGCTGTTGGCCAGCGCCCACCGGGGCAGCCACCCGCCGTCGCGACCGCTCGCCACC
This sequence comes from Saccharothrix sabaoui, assembly GCF_051756985.1. NCBI lineage: Bacteria > Bacillati > Actinomycetota > Actinomycetes > Pseudonocardiales > Pseudonocardiaceae > Saccharothrix > Saccharothrix sabaoui. The sequence goes on along the minus strand of NZ_JBPKJK010000034.1, from coordinate 66,794 downwards.
ACGGACAGCGCGACGTCCCGCGCCACCTGCGGGCGCAGCAGCTCCAGCAGCTGGTTCTGCGGTCGGTAGGTGTCCCACAGCGACAGGTTCTGGTAGGGCGTGTAGCCCTCCGCCACGTGCGGCGCGCCGTCGAACCCGACGTAGCGGCCGTCCACGTCGCCCGCCAGGTTCGGGTGCAGCAGCGAGTGGTAGAGCGACGTGTAGAACGCCGTGCGGCGCTCGGTCGTGCCGCCCCCGATCGCGATGGAGCCCAGCGCCTCCACCCACTTCGCGTGCAGGGCCGCGCGGGTGGCGTCGAAGTCGTAGGAGTCGGCGGTCTCGGCCGCGAGGTTCTTCCGCGCGCCCTCGACGCCGGTGTAGGACAGGCCGACCTTGAGCACCACGTCCCGGTCCGCGGTCGCGTCGAAGGTGACCCACGCGCCGTTGCCGCCGGTGCCCGCCGCGTCCGGCACGCCCGGTGACCGCGTGCTGCCGCGCCACGTGCCGAAGCGCGCGAACGGGCGGTCGAACGTCGCGGTGAAGTACACGGTGTGCTCGTCGTGGCCCGCGCAGAACCGGCCGGCCTTCACCCGTCCCTCGATCGTGCGGTCGCCGACCACGTGGACCTCGGAGTCGAGCACCTGCTGGTTGGCCTTGCCGGTGTTGAACAGCACGTTCGCCTCGCCCGTCGCCGGGAACGAGTAGCGCTGCCAGCCGGTCCGCTCGGTCGCGGTCAGCTCCGCCTGGACGCCGTAGCGGGACAGGCCCACGCGGTAGTAGCCGGGGCTCGCCTCCTCGTCGTCGTGCGAGAAGGCCGACCGGTAGCCGTTGGTGTCAACGTTGTCGACGGGGCCGGTGGTCGGCATGACCGGCAGCTCGCCCATGACGCCGCAGCCGACGCCGGACAGGTGCGTCTGGCTGAACCCGTGGATCTGGTCCTGGAGGTAGTCGTACCCGCCCTGGCCGCCGGTGTCCGGGCTGACCTGGACCATGCCGAACGGCGCGCTCGCGCCGGGGAAGGTGTTGCCGAAGTTCTGCGTGCCGACGAACGGGTTGACCAGGGTGGTCGGGTCTTCCGGCGCTTGGGCCTGGGCCTGCGCCGCGGCGGGGGTGGCGGTGACCAGCCCGGCGGCGAGCAGGGCGACGAGGAACGGGCTGGTCACGCGGGTGCGGCGGGTCGTGCGGGGCGGGGACATGCGGCAGGGACCTCCTGACAACGTTGTCACGACGTGGCGGCGGGACCACGCCGGATCACGCTGGCACGGCCCCGCCCGGGGTGTCAACGATGTCCGGTGGCCAGGTCTCCGGGCCCCTCGGCGGACGCCGCCCGCCGAGGGGCCCGGTCAGCAGCGGATGTCGCCGGGCGGCACCCACGGCACGCCGGGGTGGAAGACGCGCCCGTCGGGGCTGTACTGCCTGCCCATCACCTCGCGCCAGCTGGTCGGCCCCAGCGCCGGGTCGTGCGGCCAGTACCGGTCCCACACGGCCGTCTTCTCGTCCCGCCAGTACCCGGACACGTTGTCCGGGTACTGCCTGATCACGTAGCCGTCGTACTCGTCCCGGCGGACGAGCGTGTTCCCCGCCGCGTCGGTGTCGGCCTCGGCGGCGAGGACCGCGCCGGCGACGTGGTCCACGTGGTCCGGGTCGGGTTGGCGGTGGCCGATGCTGCTCTGCGAGCGGATCAGGTCGGGCCGCGCGGTGCGGATGACGTCGCGCAGCATCCCCACGAACGACGCTCTGGTGTAGGCCGCGCGCCCGTCGATCGGCCGGGCCGCGTAGCCGGGCTGGTGCACCAGCCGGTAGAGGTCGCCGCACTGGTCGCTGCCGCCGGCGGCGTGGACGAAGGTGAAGACGAGGCGGACGTCCGTGCCCACCAGCCGGTTGGTGGGCACCTCGTGGCCGTTGAACCACAGGGCCTCGTACACCCAGTCGTCCGGCACCTTCGCGGCCCGCGCGTACGCGGCCCGCTCCCCGTGCACGCGCATGTCCGCGTAGTCCGCGCCGCAGGCGGGGAAGCCCTCGCCGCACGGCAGCTCGCCCGCGGTGAGGTAGACGACCCACACCGCGTGCCCGGCCTGCACGTCGGACAGGACGTCCGGGTTCATGAACAGCAGGTCGTCGTCCTGGTGGGCGACGAAGCTGAGCGTGGTGCGCGCGGGCTCGGGCACGGCGGGGGCCGGCGCCGCGGTCGCCACCAGCACCGCGGTCACCAGCGCCGCCACCTGTCGCGTCCGGCGACCGGGCACGTCAGCCCTTCCCCACCGCGCCGGTGAACGACGTGCCCGCCGACCGCGCCGCCGCGGGCACCGTGTAGAGGGTCGCGACCAGGCCGGCCGGCGTGCGCCACGCGAAGGCCGGGCCGCCGTCGGCCAGGGTGTACCCGTTCGGGTCGGTCGCGGTGTCCTCGAAGAGGACCGCCGTCCACGGCCCGAACGGACCCGCCGGGGCGAGCTGGCCCGCCCGCCACACCTGGTCGCCCACCCGGGCGGCCACGTGCACCATGCCGTCCGCGCCCAGGGCCAGCGCGGGGGCGCCGTCCGCGACCACGTCGCCGACGCGCTGCCACGTGCCGGGGAACGCGCCCGCCGCCTCGCGCTGCGTGTGCACGCCGCCGCCGGCGCGGCGGACCGCGACCTGGAGCGTGCCGTCGCCGTGCGCCACGACGGCCGGTTCGCCGACCACGTCGGAGCCGCCGCCGATCGTGCGCCACGCGCCGAGCGCGCCGTTCGCGAACCTGGCGACCCGCGCCGAACCGTCGGCGAAGCGCGCCACCACGTCGACCGCCGACCCGTTGCGCACGGCGGTGAAGTCCGCCGTGGCGCCGGCCGCGCCGATCCGCTGCCAGGGCAGGAACTCGCCGTTCGGCGCGGCCTGCGGCCGTCGCCACAGCGACCCCTGCGCGTCGACGCCGAAGACCGCCAGGACGCCGGTCGAGTCCGCGACCACCACCGGGTCGCCGACGAGCCAGCCGTCGTGCACGGCCTTCCCGGTGCCCCACACGCCGTTGCGCACGGCCTGCGACTTGCCGCGCAGCACCGCGTCGTCCGGGCTGTTGGCCAGCACCTCGACCCGGCCGTCCGCGCGCAGCCCCGCGCCGGGGACGCCCGTGCGCGTCGTCGTGTCGTCGAACGACTGGTAGGTCAGCAGCGTGAAGTCGTCGCGGTAGCGCTGCTTGGCCGACGTCAGGTTGCCCGCGGTGTTGACGTAGAAGTAGTCGACCAGCCCGTCGGTGGTGACGACGGCGGTGTTCGGCTGGTCCTGGCGCACCGGCACGACCGGCCGGGTGGGGGCGGCGCGGCCGAGCAGTTCGCACGAGTCGGTCGTCGCGCCGTACTGCGTGCCCGGCGTGATGCCGGTGTCGACCAGGCGGCGCGGCGCGAAGCCGCCGGTGGCGGGGTCGTAGCGGTACCACCACATCCAGGCGCCCTCGACGCCGTACAGCACGTCGCCGCCCGCGGAGAACGCGGAGTCGAGCAGGTTCGCGTCACCGCTGTGGGCCACCAGCTGCCTCGGCTTGAGGAACCGCTGCGAGGCGGCGTGGTACTCGTAGCGGTAGAACACCCCGTTGAGCACGTGGGGGTCGCGCACGTAGAACACCCCGTCCCCGGCCGCGACCACCATGTCGTACCGGTTCGCCGCCCCGGTCTCCAGCACGCGCCGCGTCCAGGCCGTCCCGTCGTACCGCTCCCAGGTCAGCTCGCCGTTCGCGGTGAACTTGAAGAAGTTCCCGTTCGAGTCGACCGCCACGCGCTTGCGCGAGGCCACGGACGTCCAGTCGTCCCAGTCCTCGGCGATCCTGACCGACCACGCACCCCCCGGCCGCTCCCAGTCGCTCCCGGTCCACCGGAAGCGGTGCAGGTTGCCGCCGTCGAGGACCTGGTAGACGTACCCGTCCTGGCCGACCGCCATCGGCACCGTCCACCCGCCGCCGATCATCGAGGACCCGGCGCGCAGGTGCTCGCCGAGCTCGGGCTCGTCGTGCTGGTAGAGGCGCAGCGTCCCGTCGGGCGCGGCGGCGAAGACGGAGACGGAGGTGTCGCACCGCAACACCTCGTCGGCGGCGGTCGCCGTGCCGGTCGGGACCAGCAGTGCGGCACTCGCCACTGCCGCGACGAGACAGGCGGTCGACGAGTTCTTCGTGCTCATGTTCCCGGGGTCACTTTCGTTCGGGAGGACGTGGTCGGTGGTGCGGCCCGCGTGGTCAGGCCGGGTGGTCGAGCCATTCGCGGAACGACGTGAGGATCAGTGGCTCGGCGCCGAAGTCGTCCAGCGTCTCTTCGAGGTCCGCGCGCAGTTCGTCCGACGGCTCGCGCCGGATGAACCGCTCCAGTTCCGCCGGCAGGGCGTCCCGGTCCGGCGACGTGGCGATCAGCACCCCGATGGCCGAGTCGCGGACGTGGACGTCCTCGGACAGGCAGTCCCGCCTGATGACGTCCACGTACTCGCCGACGACCCGGCGACAGGCGTCCCCCAGGTGCGGCATCTCGTCCGCGGGCCTGCGCCAGTCGTCCTGCCCCGGCTTGGGCCAGCCGTACGTGATCTCCTCCAGCAGGTCGTACACCTCCGCCCGACCGCAGTCGCCGGGCACGGTCAGGAACTCGGCGAGCACGCGGACCGCGGGGTAGGTGATCTCGAACAGCTTGCCCTGGTGCACGACGGCGTGGCTCAGGGCGGTGCGCGCCCGAGCTGCCCCGTCACGGTCCGCCGCCGAGCCGAGCGCCCTCAACCCGTCGGGCACCGACATGGCCCCCTCCGGCAGCGAGGGGCCGCGCAACGCGCTCCACGCGGTGTTCCGCAGGACGCTGTCGGCCGTCTCCGTCACCCCCATGACTTCTTCCCCTTCCAACGGCCGCCTTCCTGGGGCGTCGTACCAGGGGGGAACTGGTTCGGGTCCAGCTTCTCCTGGCAGTTCGCCGCGCACACCTCGGCGGGCTGGTAGTCCCTCGGCCTGATCGGGGTGGAGTACAGCACGTCCTTGCGGTCCAGGCCGGGGTTGACCGCGCACAGCTTGTTGTACACGTCGTCCTCGGCGCACCCGTCGCCCCAGTCGGAGCGGCCGAACACGGGCTCACCGCCCGGGACCATCCCGGCGACGACGACGGAGACCTTCCTCCGCTGGGTCTTCGACCCCATCTTGGCGGTCTCGGCGTCGCGGAAGTCGTTGAGCGCCTGGAAGGTGCCGACAGGACAACCGGCGGGCGCGGTGTTCGGGCCGGAGTTGTGCGTCAGTACCGCGACCGCACCGACACCCACGAAGTACGTGTGCAGCCCGTCGACCGTGAGGTTGTGGACCTCGCGGTCGGGGGAGAGGGGCCGGACGCCGGTGACGGTGACCGGCCGGTGGTCGGCCGTCTCGAAGGTGTAGCCGGGCTCCAGGTCCTCGGCGTTCACCCACTTCTGCAACGACTCGACCCAGAACGGGTGCTCGTCGGTCGCCACCACCGTGCCGCCCGTGTCCACCGTGATCTCGTAGAGCAGGCGTTCCGCCTGGTGCGAGCGGGTGTCGGTGACGGTCCTGGTGCCGGTTTCGCCGGTGGTCGGGTCGGTGGCCACGACCTCGTCGCCGACCTCGACCTCCGAGATGGGCTTGCGCGACCCGTCCGCCATGAGCACCGGGGTCTCGCCGGAGAAGCTGTTCCGGTCGAACGAGATCGGGCACGAGCCGCTCGCCTCGCCGCGCGAGCTGTCGCCCGCGTCGCGGGCCGCGCCGTTGCCGCGCTTGCGGGACGGTGACGCGAGGCTGAGCAGGTCGCCCAGGCCCGGCACCTGGCTGTTCGCGAAGTCCGAGACGACCTGCTCGCCGACGGACTGGACGACGCTCGTCCCCGGCTTGATGACGGTCGCCTTGACCGTCTCCCAGACCTTGTTGACGTCCTGCACGTTCTCGGCCACCGCCGCGACCTTGCGCGCCGGCACGTTGGCCGCCGACGACACCAGGTCCTTCATCGCGATCCGCGGCTTCAGGGCGGCCTGCAGCACCGGCAGGGGGTTGTTCTTCGCCGCGTGCGCGATGGCCGCCTTCGCCCGCTTCGTCACCGCCTCCATCGCGGCACGTCGGGCCGCCGCCGCCGCGGCCGCCGCGGCGGCGCGCTGGGCCGCCACCTGGGCCGCCGAACGCCCGGCGGTCTTGGCGAAGTCGGCCACGTTGCGCCGGGCCGCCCCCGCCACGTCGTCGCCGTACTTCCGCGCGCCGCCCGCCACGTCGTCGCCGTAGCGCCTGGCGCCCGAGGCCACGTCGTCGCCGTAGCGCCGCGCGCCGCCCAGCAGGTCGTCGCCGTACTTGTAGAGGTACTTGGCGCCCTTCGCGAGCTTGCCGAACGGGATGAAGTTCGACGCGGCCCAGAAGAAGTTGCCCCAGCTCGGCTCGCGGATGAAGTTCGCGATGTCGTTGTAGCCGGAGACCTCCTTGACCACCTCGACCGCGACCGACGCCGCCTTCTTCACGCCGTTCCACACCGCGCCCCAGTTGGGCCAGTGGCCGTCGGGGTCGACCAGGTCGAGCGGGCGGCCCGCGCCGTAGGCGTAGCGGTTGAAGGCGGCCGACGGGCCGGAGGCGGCGGACGTCGTGTCGCGCGAGGCGAACGACCCGGTGCCCGGCTGGTACCAGCGGGCCCCCATGTTGACCTGCTTGGTGTCCGGGTCGGTCCAGTCGCCCTGGAAGCCGACCCGGCGCGCCGCGCCCGTGGAGGCGGTCACGGAGCCGAACGGGTCGAAGGACGTGGAGTCCGCGATGCCGGTGCCCGCCGGGTCGAAGCCGCCGACGACGTCGCCGTGCTTGTCCGACAGGGTCAGGCGACGGGCGCCGCCGGAGGACAGCGACAGCAGTTCGCCCGCCGCGCCGCGCCCGTACGTCGTCTCGCCGTCGGACACCGGGTCGATGTCGAAGCCCGCGTAGGAGAACGCGCGGGAGCCCCGGGAGACGAGCCGGTCCGCGCCGTCGTAGGCGTAGGTCGTGCCGCCGACCTGCACGAGCCGGTCGAACGCGTCGAACGAGAAGTTCTCGGTGAAACCGGACGACGTGCGCGACGCCATCGTGCCGCGCGCGGTGTGGGCGTAGGTGTAGTCGCCGTCGGACAGCAGCCGGTTGCGCTCGTCGTACGTCGCGGTCTTGGCGCCGTTGCGCGTGCGGTTGCCCGAGGCGTCCCACGCGTACCCGGTGGTCGTCCCGCCGACCGTCCACGACGTGAGGCGGTTGGCGTGGTCGTAGGTGTAGGTGTGGTCGCCAGCGCCCGCCAGGCCGGCGGTGACCTTCCGGGTCAGCCGGTCGTTGTTGTCGTACTCGTAGGCCAGCGACGACACGGTGGCGCCGGCGGCGTCGGTGAGCACGTCGGACTTCTGCCGCCCCAGGGCGTCGTAGTCGAACGCGCGGGTGCGGGACGTGCCGTACTTCAGCGTCTTGAGCTGCCCGGCCTCGTTGTAGTCGTGGGTCAGGGCGACGCCGGTCACGCCGTCGGTGACGGTCTTGAGCCGGCCCTTGTCGTAGCCGAACGCGGCGGTGCCGGCGGCGTCGGTGCGGCTGGTGACGCGGCCCTCGCCGTCGTAGGCGAACGACGAGGCGCCGGACGGGCCGGTGGCGGTCAGCAGGCCGCCCCGGTCGTCGTAGGCGTAGGTGTTGCGGCCACCCGGCGCGTCGACCTCGGTGAGCCGGCCCGCGAGGTCGTAGGACCGCACGCGCTCGGACGTCGTCGCCGCGCCCGAACCCGTCTCGGACACCAGCCGGTCGAGCGCGTCGTACCGCCGGTCGCGGACCACCCCGCCGGGCGCGGTCAGCTTCACCGCGTTGCCGGCCACGTCGTAGACCGAGGTCCACGTCCGGTCGGCGGCGGCCGGGTGCGCGGTGGTCGAAGGCTCGACCACCGACTCGGGCAGCGACCACGCGTTGAAGGTGGTGACGAACCTGTTGCCGCGCCCGTCGGTGTAGCGGGTGCGGTTGCCGCGCGCGTCGTAGCCGAACGACGTCGTGATCGACTCGGTGTCCGACACCGGCTCGACCTGCTGGGTGAGCCTGCTCGCCGCGTCGTAGGTGTAACGCGCGGTGCGGTTGAGCGCGTCGGTCGCGGTGAGCACGTTGCCCACCGGGTCGTGCGCGTAGGAGGTGCGGCGCAGCACGCCGCCCGTCCCGTTGAGGCTGAACTGGCCGGTGAGCCGGTTCGCGGCGTCGTAGCGCAGGTAGCTGGTGCGCCCCAGGGCGTCGCGCTGCCACACCGAGCGGCCCAGGCCGTCGTAGCCCAGTTGCAGGGTGACGCCGGCCGGGTCGGTCGCGCTGGTCCGCTGGCCCAGCGCGTCGTAGCCGTACCGGGTGACGTCGTTGGAGGGGGACGTGGACGTCAGCAGCTCGCCCGCGTCGTTGTACTCCAGGCGCGTGGTGTGCGCGGCCGCGGTGGGCCTGCGCTCCAGGCGCGTGCTGGTCACCTGGCGGCCCAGCTCGTCGTAGGTGGACTCCACCCGCGCGCCCGTCGGGTCGGTCGCGGACAGCTGCTCGCCGTTGTGCGTGTACGCGTACCGCCACACGCCGCCGACCGCGGTCGGGGCGTCGGCCTTCGGGTCCTGCCGCTCGACGAGCCTGCCCAGCTGGTCGTAGCGGAACCGGGTGACCGCGCCGCGCGCGCCGGTCACCGCGATCGCGTTGCCGACGGCGTCGTACTCGGTGACCGTGGTGCCCTTGACCGGCGCGGTGCCGCCGGGCGCGGTGTACTCGGGCGTCTCCACCCGCACCGGGCGGCCGACCCGGTCGTGGGTCGTCCGGGTGACCCGGCCGTTCTCGTCGCGCACCTCGACCTGGTCGCCGAAGGTGTCGAACCCGACGAGGGTCTCCGGCCGCGCGGTCGCCGGCGTGCCGCCCGCGGTCTCCACCTGCACGGCGGGCAGCGTCACGGCGACCTGCCGCTCGCTCTCGTCGTTGCGGAACTCGGTGGTGAACGCGGCCGCGTTCGCGCCCGCCACGTTGCCGCGCGGGTCGGTCTCGGCGACCAGCAGGCCGCGCTTGTCGTACCGGCGGGTCGTCGTCAGCGGCGGGTTGACCTGCTGGACCGTCTCGCTGACCTGGTTGCCCGCGTTGTCGTAGGCGTAGTCGACGACCGAGCCGGCCGACGACTGCACGCCCGGCGTGTTCGAGCCCTGGCCCGAACGGGCGACCTGGGTGACGTTGCCGTTGGCGTCGTAGCGGTAGCTGGTGCGCCGGGCCAGGCCGGTCGGGTCGGCCAGCACCTCGGTGACGCGGCCGACCTCGTTGTGGGTGTACTGGGTGACCTTGCCGTTGGGCCCGGTGCGCTTGACCAGGTTGCCCGCGCCGTCGTAGTCGTTGCGCTCCAGCACGACCCGGCGGGTGCCGCCGCCCGTCGCCGCCACCTCGGCCAGCACCCGGAACACCAGGCCGCTCGGCGTGTACTCGTAGAGCGTCTTGCGGCCCATGGCGTCGACCTTGCGCACGAGCCGGCCGCCGAGGTCGTAGGTGTTGGCCTCCAGCACCAGCAGGGACCCGCCGGACGGCGTCTCGCCGTCGCCCACGCCGCCGGACACCGGCTTGCCGTGCCAGCCGCGCAGCCGCACCTCGGCGACCTTGTTGCGCGCCGTGTAGGCGTACTCGACCTTCGTGCCGTTCGCGTCCACGGTCCACGTGCGGTTGCCGAACGCGTCGTAGCCGTAGCTGGTCCTCGCGCCCTCGGCGTCGGTGACGGAGTCCTGCCGCCCCCGGTCGTCGTAGGTGTACGACGTGGTGCGCGTCGAGTCGCCGCCGGCCAGGTCGGAGACCTCGACCTTCTCGGGCTGGCCGTCGGCGCTGTAGGTGGTCCTGGTGAACTTGGTGTGCCGGACGCCGGTGACGGCGTTGGTGACCGGCGCGTCGGTGACCTCGGCGGGCCGGTTCATCTCGTCGTGGGCGAACTTCGTCTCCAGGCCCTGCGGGTAGGTGTCGGAGAACTCCGTCTCGGACACCTTGCGGCCCAGCAGGTCGTAGCGGTACTTCGTGACGCGGCCCTCGGGCTCGGCGTCGGTGCGCCCCGGCTCGGTGGTGGAGGCCAGGTCGCCGTTGGCGTAGTACCGGTAGGTGGTGACCTTGCCGCGCGCGTCCGTGGTGGTCTTGAGCAGGCCGGCGCGCTCGTTGCCGCCGCCGTCGGCCGCGGTGGTGCCGTCGGTGTAGGTGTGCCGGACGGTGGTGCCGTCGGGCATCGTCTGCTTGACCAGCTCGCCGCGCGCGTCGTACTCCGACGTCGTCAGGTAGCGGTCGTCGGTCGGGCCGGAGGAGCGGCCGTCGCGGGAGGTGAGCTGCTTGTCGATGCGCGGGTCGGTGTCGTTGACCTTGCCCGGCGCGGGCTTGTGGTACGTGAAGTGCTCGGTGTCGCACACCGCGGGGTCGCGGCACGTCCTGCGCGACAGCACGTTGCCGCGCTCGTCGTTGCGCAGCTCGACCTGGTGGCCGTTCTCGTCGGTGATGGTCTGCTGGAACCCGGAGGCGTCGTAGTCGTAGGTGCGCACGCCCACGCCCTGCACCGGGCCGCCCTGCCAGTCCGGGTTGCTCACGCCCGTGCCGCCGCAGTACGACGGCGTGCCGTCCGGGTTGGGCGTCGGGGCGGCGGTGCACGGCGGCGCGGTCGTCGGCGTGGTCGGCACGACCGACGGGTCGGGCCGGTCCTCCAGCCGCACGCCGGTGCCGAGGGGCGCGACGAACCGGATGATCCGGCCGCGCACCGGGTCGTAGTCGAAGAAGTGCGACCGGTTGCCCGGGTCGGTGACCTGGATCGAGCGGACCAGGTTGCGGACCGTGCGGCCCTGCGCGTCCTGCTCCTCGGTGCCGCTGACCTGCGGCAGGCCGAGCTCCCAGTGGCCGCCGTCGGCGTCGGTGTACTCGCTGACCCGGTCGTTGGTGGTGTCGTGGGTCAGCTCGGCGGCGACGCGGCCGCTGGGCATGGTGACCTTGGTCAGCTGGTCGGCGTGCTCGCGGGCCCGGAAGTGGGCGCGGGCCGCCTCCTCGCCCAGCGGGTGCTGGTAGATCGCGACCTCGTCGACCTGCCCGGAGAAGTGCTTGACGCCCTCGCCCGGCCACCAGCCGTGCGGCGCCCAGTCGGCGGGGCCGACGGCGTGCGCGGCGCCGATCTGGCCGTGGGTGAGCAGGCTGTCGTCGATCTCGCCCTCGGTCGTGCCGACCTTGGCGCCGTCGAGGAACAGGGTCTGCGTCGCCAGCGAACCGGACAGCACCACGTGGTGCCACCCGCCGTCGTCCACCGCGCCCGCGCTGGTGATGGGCGCGACCCGGCCGTGCCAGAACTGGCCGCGCAGCCTGCCGTCGCGGTCCACGTAGAGCACCGGCACCGCGCCGGTCTGGGCGCGGTCGAACGGCGCGTGCTGGAAGCCGACCAGCGGGCCGCCGCTCGTGGTCCTGAACCACAGCTCGATCGACAGGTCGCGGCTCTTCTTGATCGCCCCGTCGGGCAGTTTCACGTACGAGCCGGTGCCGTTGAACGACGTCGAGGCGTCCGGGCTGCCGTCCAGCGCGCCCGGCGCGCCGAGCGTGGTGGCGCGGTGCGCGCCCGCGTCCTTGCCGAGGTTCGTGGCGACCTGGCTGACCGCGTCGGACGAGCCGGCGCCCTCGCCGAGCCGCCAGTAGGAGTCGGGGCGCGAGTCCATGACGGCGCTGCGGTAGTGCGAGCCGTTGGCGTAGTCGTACTTCGTGCACCCGCCCTTGGGGTCGCACACCTCGGTGAGGCGGTCCCCGAGGTACTTGTACGTCCACTTGATCGGCGTGCCGCCGGCCACCGGCGCGTCCGTGCGGACCTCGGTGACGTGGTTGCCGGTCCAGGTGAAGTACAGCGTGCGGTCGGCGGCGGCGTTGTCCTGGACGAGCCTGCTGATCGCCCTCTTGATCTTGCCGTCCGGGCCGTAGTCCATCTCGACGGCGCGGCCCGCGTTGTCGTGCACGGTGACCAGCCGGCCGTCGAACTCGCGGAAGCGGTAGACCGAGTTGGACTTGTCCACCAGCACGTACGGGCGGGTGGGCAGGCCGAAGTCCTGGTAGAACGTCGCGAACCGGCCGGCGGGCGGGTCGAAGCTGCCGTCGGCGGCGTTGCGGCCGAACCGCACCTGCTGCCCGTCGGGGTAGGTGACCACGACGTTGCCCGAGCCGTCCTGGTCGGGCACCACGCGCATGTCGTAGCGGGTGGACCAGCCCGCGCCGAAGGTCAGGTCCTTGCGCGGGTCGAGGCTGTTGTAGGTGCGCGCGACGTTCAGCTCGGGGCCGGTGACGCCGATCGCCGCGTCGACCGCGCCGGTGGTGTAGTTGCCGATCTGCGGGTCGAAGTCCAGGTCGCCCGCGCTGTACGGCGCGCCGCCCAGGTGCGAGGTGATGTCCGGCTGCGGCACCGCGGTGAGGATCGCGCTGAACGGCAGCGCCTCGCTGCGCGTCCCGCTCGGGTCGATCGCGAACGCCCGCCAGTGGTACGCCTCGCTCCACTGCAACCACGTCCTGGGCACGGTCCACGTCCGGCTCGCCCCGCGCGGCGACAGCCGGCACGAACCGGTGTCGGGCGTGCCGTCCGCCGTGCTGCCGCACACCTCGAACTCGTAGAGCACGTTCGTGTTCGGCGGCGCGTCCACGTCCACCGCGTCGGCCCACAGCTGCGGGGTCAGCGTCGGCGCGGAGTGTCCCGCCGGCGGGTACTGCGCCTTGACGATCGGCGGGACCTCGAACACGGTCATCGACAGCCGTGCCGGCGGGATCTGCTCGTCGGTGAAGTAGGTGCTGTTGTGCACCATGCTGAAGTCGAGCAGGTAGTCGCCCGGGTTGGCCCGGTGCACCGTGGCGTCCAGGGTGATCGTGTCGCCCACCGGCACGACGCGGTCCAGCGCGGCGGACTCCCGCGAGTCCACCGCCCTGCCCTCGGCGGTGAACAGCCGGTAGGCCAGCTTGTAGGCGCCCGGCGTCCACGGCTGGGAGCCGCGGTTGGTCACCGCGATGCGGACCTTGCCGTCCTGGGTGCGCAGCACCGGCGGTTCCGGCACGCCGCGCTCGATGCGGTAGCCCGCGTCGTACGGGGTGTGCGTGACGAACAGGCGCGGCGGGTTGGCCGTGCCCACGCCGGTGAACTTCTTCCAGCCGCTGACGGCCTTCACCGCGAGCCCGTTGTTGGCCTGGCCGTGCGTCCAGCCGTGCACCAGGTCGCGGCCCGCGTCGCCGAGGTCGATCGAGTGGGCCGCGGTCGGGCAGGCGGAGTGCGACTGGCCCAGCGCCACGTAGCCGTGCGCGAACGACGCGGTGCCGATGGTGCCGCCGGTCGGCGGGTGGCCGGAGCCGGACGCGGTCCACCCCGCGGTGATCGGCTGCACCACGATCGGCTCGGGCCGGCACGAGGGCGCGTCGAAGCTGGTCAGGTAGAGCTGCGCGCCGAAGACGCGGTGGTTGGCCAGCGCCTGGGAGACGCCGTCGAACTTCAGGTACATCGCGCTGCCGCCGCCGACGTGCAGCTCCGTGCCGCCGGTGCGCGTGCCGCCCGAGGTGACGACGGCGGCGTTCGCGGTCGCGCCGTGCACCGACGGGTCGACCAGCACCGGGTAGGTGCGGGCCGGGTCGCGCAGCCACGCGTCGTCGACGGACACGCGCAGCGCCGGGCCGCCCGCGTGGTCGACCAGGTCGTAGCGCACGTCGTGGGAGGTGACGGGGTTCTCGGCGTGCGAGTCGGTCATGAACCCGGCCGGGACGACGCCCCGGACGCGGCCGTCGCCGTCGACCAGCTCGACCTGGCCCTCGTTCAGCTTCGCGGTGAGGCCCTTGAGCCGCAGCGGGAACACCCAGCTGCGCGGCGCGTCCGGCGACGCCAGCACCAGGGTCTCCTTGACCCCGCCGGGCAGCACGTCCAGCCGCAGGTCGGTGTGCGCGGCCACGCCGGGGTAGGTGACCCGGCTGCCCTGCGCGGCACCGCGCGCGGCGGCCGTGCCGGCCAGGCCGAACGCCATCTCGTGCTCGTCGGACAGCGCCACGCGCACGAAGGGGGACTCGGAGGCGGTCGCGCCGAACCGGGTGTCGACCTGGTCGGCGGCGTTGCGCCACCCGTCGCCGTCGGCCACGAGCGCGGTGTCCACCGGGTGCCACGAGCCGTCGTCGCGCCGGTGGTTGACCGGTGCCTGGCTGAACTCGGTGGTCCGCGTCCCGTCGGCGTTGACGAACGTGCGGGAGAACGCCTGCCGCGCGCCCTCGTCCTCGCGGCTGGTGGCCGGGTCGAACCCGGTCGGGTCCGAGGAGGTCGCGACCTCGCGGACCTCGTTGGGCTTCGTCGCGTCTGAGGGGAAGTCCGGCTGCGGGTGCTTGGCCAGCTCCGAGCGGGGCAGGGCGCGGTTGGGCGCCTCCCCCCGCACCTCGTGCTCCTGCCCCTCGGCCGACCCCCACGGCTGGTCGGGCGCGAGCGCGCCCGCCTCGGCGGCCGGGTCCGACGAGGTGGACCCCCACCGCGGCAGGAGCTCCACGGCGTCCGGCGCGACCGCGCCGAAGAACACCACGAGCACCAGGCCGAGCGCGGCCAGAATTCTCCCGCGCGGTGAGCGCGGCAGCCTGGAGCGCGCACGCCGAATACGCCCAGCGGTCATTGTCCGGAATCCCCCCGTGTCGACAGGCGCGGTGCCGTCGTGCCACCGCAGGCCCCCCTAGGCCGTGTCGGGCTGAAGCATCCAGCCCGGATCGAAAAAAGGCAAGTGACTGTTCGTCACATGACGTGGTGCAGACCACCGGTTAACTCGCTCGGCCTAGCGGACCCCGCCCAGCGATACCGTCCGTCACCTCGTTACCGCTGGTGGGGATAACTGTGAAGGGGTTGGCCGGTGTGCCGGGTGTCCGTTACGGTCCCCTCGACCGTCGAGTTCGACCAGGGGGAAGTGCATGTCAAGAGTGAGCGCGAGCCTGCTCAAAAACAGTTCCGGAGCAGTGCTCGCCCTGGTTTTCGGGATGGCCGGGATTTCTGTTCCGGCGGCGCACGGGGAAATTTCCGCATCGGCCGCCGCACTCGTCTGCGACACCGCTGTCAAGGTGTACGGGGTGACGCCCGGAGGAAGTATCTTCACCTACCCGCACAACGACCCGGAGAACGGGAACTTCGACTGGGGGACGAAGCGGACCGTGGGGGGCGGCTGGGACGTCGGGCGCACCCTGGCCGGGCCGGACGGCGTCCTCTACAGCATGGTCGCGGCCACCGGTGACCTGCGCAGGTTCCGCTGGAACGACACCACCGGGAACTGGGACTCGTGGAACGGCGCGCATTTCCGCGTCGTGGGCAGCGGCTGGGGCCGCTACGGCCAGGCCGAGCACCGCAACAAGGTGACGGTCGACGAAAAGGGCCGCCTGTACGAGATCACCCCCGAGGGGAACCTGGAGGTGTTCGTCTGGGAGGGCGACGACGCGACCGGCTGGTGGAGCGGGGAAACCGGCAGCGGCAAGGTCATCGACACCGGGTGGGACCAGTACGACCTCGTCGTGGCCGCCGGTGACGGCGTCCTGTACGCCCGCAAGCCGGGCGGCGAGCTCTTCCGGTACCGCTACCACGCCGCGTCCGACCGCTTCGTGCACCACGCGCGGCCGGCGGGGTTCGGCTGGAACATGTTCAACCGCATCTTCTCGCCCGGCGGTGACGTGCTGTACGCCACGCGCGCCGACAACGGCGGCGAGCTGCTGTGGTACCGCTACCACGAGGACACCGACACGTGGGCGGACACCGGCCGCGACGTCGGCAAGCTCGTCGGCTGGGGCTGGTACGGCGAGCTGGACGTGGTCGCCGACACCGACGGCTGCCGGCTGACCGGCAACGCCCTCCCGACCAGACCTGCCGTGCCGCAGCGCTTCGACGCGCCGACCACCGTGCTCCAGGCGCCGGACGGCCGGGTGTCGTACTTCTACGTCAACGGCGAGGGCGGCCTGAGCCTCGCCGCGCAGCGCACCGCGGGCGACTACGGCCTGCTGGACTACAGCACGTTCACCGGGCACTTCGACTTCACCGGGCAGCCGGGCGCGGGCCTGCGCCAGGACGGCCGGTTCGAGACCCTGGCCAACAGCCACGACGACGGCGAGTACCGCGGCAAGGTGCAGCAGCTCAAGAACGGCGTGTGGGGCCCGGCGCCCGTCACCGCCGACCGCGGCTGGCTGCTCGGCGACCCCGTCGTCGTCGCCGGGGCGGACGGCGCGCTGAGCCAGTTCGCGGTCGACGGGGCCGGCGCGCTGTGGCGGCGCGCCCAGATCGCGCCCAACGGCCCGTACGCCGCGTGGCGCGCGATCGCCGCCGGCGGCCTGAGCACCGACCTCACCGTGCTGCGCAACGGCACGGCCGTGGACGTGGTGGCCCGCTTCACCGACGGCACGGCACGGGCGGCGCGCGTCACCGGCGGCGTCGTGGGCGCGTGGCGCACCGTCGGCGCGGGGGTGACCGGCAGGCCCGCCGCCGTCGCGCACGGCAACGGCGACCTCCAGGTGTTCGCCCGCCGCGCCGACGGCCTGGTCCACACCCAGCGCGAGAGCGCGGGCGCGTTCCCCGGCACGTGGTCCGCGATCGGCGACCTGGCCACCACCGGCTCGCCCGCGGCCGTGCTGAAGGGCAACGGCCTGATGGCGCTCGCCGCGCGCGGCGCGGACGGGTTCGTGCACCAGGCCGACCAGGGGGCGCCCGCCGCCGGGTTCGGCCAGTGGGGCGTGCGGTACTTCGAGGAGACCGCGACCGACCCGACGGGCCTGGTCCTGGCGGACGGCAAGCCGATCTTCACCTGGCGCACGCCCGGCGGCCTCGTGGCCACCTCGTACGTCCAGAGCCCGGCCGCCCAGACCACCCACGCAGGCACCACGGCGGTGCGGCGGTGAACCGGGCCGCGGGTCTCCTGGCCGCGGTGCTCGTGGCGACCGCGCTCACGCCCCTGGCCACCGGCTCCGCCGGCGCGGCGGAGACCTTCCAGTGCAGCACGAGCGCGCCCCTGCACGTGCGCAAGCCCGACACCAGCCTGACCCTCTACCAGCACGACGAGCCCGAGAACGGGAACCCGAGCTGGCGGACGCAGTTCAGCCACGGCTTCGCCTGGGACGGCATCACCCTGGGCGGCCCGGACGGCGTCGTGTACGAGCTGGCGCCCGACGGGACGCTCAGCCGGTTCCGCTGGCTGGGCTCCGGCTGGGAGAACGGCGGCGTCGGCGACACCGTGCGCACCGGCTGGACGGGGTGGTCGCGCGACACCCTCGTGGTCGACGCCAAGGGCGACTTCTACGGCATCGCCCCGGACGGCAACCTGCACTGGTACCGCCACACCAAGGTCAACGGCGCGTGGACGACGCTCGACCGCACGCTGGCGGTCGGCTGGGCGTCGCGCTTCACCATGCTGTGGGCCTCGGGCGACGGCGTGCTGTTCGCCCGCACCCACGCCGGCGCGCTGCACCAGTACACCTACCACGCGGAGAGCCGGCGCTGGCTGGTCGAGGGCCCCCAGGTCGGCGCGGCCGGCTGGAACCAGTTCACCGACGTGGCCTCGGTCGGCGGCGGCGTGTTCTACGCCCTGAACGGCGGCAC
Source organism: Saccharothrix sabaoui (assembly GCF_051756985.1). Classification (NCBI taxonomy): domain Bacteria; kingdom Bacillati; phylum Actinomycetota; class Actinomycetes; order Pseudonocardiales; family Pseudonocardiaceae; genus Saccharothrix; species Saccharothrix sabaoui. The sequence goes on along the minus strand of NZ_JBPKJK010000034.1, from coordinate 49,296 downwards.
GCAGCAGCTGAAGTGGTACCGCTACACGGGCGACGGGACGTGGGCGGCGGCGTCCGGCAGCATCGTCGGCGACGGCGGCTGGCTCCCCGACTGGCAGGTCGAGGGCCAGTCCGACGCGTGCCGCGTCACGGGGGCCGCCGTGCCGCAGCGCCCGGCGGTGCCGCAGCGCTACGACGCGCCGACCACGCCGGTGCAGGGACCCGACGGCCTGGTGACGTTCTTCTACGTCAACCCGGCCGGCGGCCTCACCGCCGCCAAGCAGCGCTACGCGGGCGACTACGGGCTGCTCGACTACGCCACGTTCCCCGAGTACCACCTGCACACCGGCCGGCCGGGCGCGGGCGTGCGCGGCGACGGGCGGCTGGAGGTGCTGGCCAACAGCTCGGACGACGCGGGGCTGCGCGGCAAGGTGCAGCAGGTCCGCAACGGCGTGTGGGGGACCGGCCTGACCGCCCACGAGGGCTGGATGGCGGGTGACCCGGTGGTCGGCACCGAGGCGTCCGGCGCGCTGGCGCTGTTCGCGGCCGACGGCGCGGGCGGGCTGTGGCAGAGCCGCCAGGTCGCGGCGGACGGCGGGTACGAGGCGTGGCGGCGGATCGCGACCGGCGGCGTCACCGCCGACTTCGCGGTGCTGCGCAACGGGACCGCGCTGGACGTGGTGGCCCGGTTCACCGACGGCTCGGCGCGGGTGCTGCGCGTGGTCGACGGCACGCCCGGCGCGTGGCGGGTGGTCGGCGCGGGCACCACCGCGCGGCCCTCGGCCGTCGCGCACCCCAACGGGCAGCTCCAGGTGTTCGCGCGCGGCGCGGACGGGCGGGTGCTCACCCAGCGGGAGGCCGGCGGCGCGTTCGGCGGCACGTGGCAACAGGTGGGCGAGCTGACCGCGCCCGGCGCGCCGGACGCCGTCCTGACCGGCGGCGGCCTGGTGGAGCTGGCCGTGCGCGGTGACGACGGCTACGTGCGCCAGGCGAGCCAGCTCGCGCCGGCCGCGGGCTTCGGCGAGTGGCGGGTGCGCTACTTCGAGGAGACCGCGACCGACCCGGCCGGCACCGTGCTGGCGGACGGGAAGCCGATCTTCACCTGGCGCACCCCGCAGGGCCTCGTCGCGACGTCCTTCGTGGGCACGGGCCCCGCGCCCACCCGGAGCGCCACCGGGGCCACGGCCGCGCGGTGAGCCGGGGCGGTGGTGGGTGGGCCGGCCCCCGCCCGCCACCGCCGTTAGGGTTTGCCGCATGTACGTGAAGCTGTGCGGCCTGCGCACCGGGGACGACGTGGCGGTCGCGGTCGACGCGGGTGCGGACGCGGTCGGGTTCGTCTTCAGCGCCAGCGCGCGCCGGGTGGACCCCGACGCGGCGCGGGAGCTGGTGGCCGGCGTCCCGCCGCACGTGCTCGCGGTCGGCGTGTTCAAGGACGTCGAGCCGGCCGAGGTGCGCCGGGTCGCCGAGCGGGCCGGCGTGCGCGCCGTGCAGCTGCACGGCGACTACCCGCGCGCCGCGTTCGACGAGCTGGCCGGGTCGGGCCTGGTGCTGCTGCGCGCCGTCTCGCTCACCCCCGGCACCGACGTGCGGGTCGGCGCGTTCGGCGAGGAGATGCTCCTGCTCGACTCGCCCGAGGCCGGTTCCGGGCACCGCTGGGACCTCGCCGCGCTGGACGGCGCCCGCCCGGAGGGCCGGTGGCTGCTCGCCGGCGGCCTCGGCGTGGACGACGTCGCCGAGGCGATCGGGCGGGCCCGGCCGTGGGGCGTGGACGTGTCCAGCGGCATCGAGTCGAGCCGGGGCGTCAAGGACCACGGCCTGATGCGCGCCTTCGTGGCCGCCGCCCGCGCCGCCTGACCACCGTCAGGGGGTCCGGGTCCGCCTGAGGTACTCCACCGCGACCCACGGGCGTCGCCCGGAGACGACGAGCCGGCCGGTGGCGAGGGCGCGGGTGAGGCGGGTGCGCCGGAAGGTCGTCAGCATGAACGCCGCCGGTTCGAAGCGGATGCGGGCGTCGGCGCGGCCGTCCGGCGGCTCGACGGTGGTGCGCCCGCCCCCGCCGGTGGTGAGCACGACGGGTGTCGTGCGGTCGGAGCGCAGCTCCACGGACACCCGCCGCCCGCCGCCCACGCCCGGCCCGAACAGCACGCCCTGGTCGTCGGTGCCGAGCAGCCGCATGAGGAACACGTCGAACGCGAGCGCCGCCTCCTCCGGGGGGACGCGCCACGCCCGCGACCCCGGACCGGCGATGTCGAACCCGTGCAGCAGGATCTCGTTGAGCTGGTGGGCGAGCAGGGACGCGACGGTGAGCCGCGAGCGGCCGAGCCAGGTCGCGGGCGCGAGCGGGTCGAGGTCGGCGCTGCGCTCCAGCAGCGTCGCCACGCCGGTGAGCAGGTGGTCCGCGATCCCGTCCGGCGACCGGTCCGGGAACCGCTCCAGCGCCGCGGCGTTGAGGTCCGCGAGGGTGGCGAGCGTGGTGCCCGGGACGAGCCCGTCCACCTCCGGCACGCCCGTGGCCGCCTCGGGGTCGACCAGCAGGCCCGCGTCGAGGTGCGCCACGATCGCGGTGTGCGCGGCGGTCTCGGCGACCGACCACGTGCCGACCGCCCGCCGCCCCGGCTCCCAGCGGTCGGTGATGAGCCGCGCGAACCGGTCGGCCGCGTCGGCGAGCGCGCCGCGCAGCGCGTGCCACCCCTGGTCGGTCAGTTCCAGCTCCACGTTCCCGCCTCCACGCCGTAGGGGTCGCCGCGGCGCGGTGGCGGCGGCGAGTCGTGCGTCCGGGCCGCCCCGCTACTTCTTCGGCGTCACCGCCACCGGGAACCCGATGGTCACCTGGGGGAGGGGAGCGGCGGTCACCGTGCCGGTGGCCGTGCCGCTGCTCGACTTCGGACCCGCGAGCAGCCGGAACACGAACCGCACCGAGTCGCCCGGGGCCAGCTCCCCGGAGGCCGTGCACGTCACCCTGCCCCTGCCCGCCGGGCAGGGGACGGTCTCCTGCGCCCGCGCGCCGTCGAACGCCACCACCGGCGCGCCGCGCAGCCCGTTGCCGGGACCGACCACCTGGAAGCCCTCGGGCAGCGCCAGCACGAGCGCGGGCGCCGCCGCGGGTGTCGAACCGGTGTTGCGGACGGTGATCGGCAGGTCGACCGGCGGGCCGCCGCTGCCCAGCGAGAAGTCCGTCGGCACCTGCGGCACCAGCGCGTCCGGCGCGGACCCGGGTGGCGGCTCGTCGGACGTCGACGTCCCCGGCTGCGTCGTGACGACCCCGGAGGACCCGCCCGGGTCGGTGGGCGTCGCCGCCGTCGCGCTGCCGGAGGGGGCCGCGGTCACCCGCGGCGCCGCGTTGCCGGGCGTCGTCGTCGCCGGCTGCCCCGGGTCGGCGCTCAGCGTGGGCGGCAGGGCCTCGGGCGGCGGCACGGCCTCCAGCCCGCTCGACCCCACCCCCCACACGACCGCGACCACCAGCGCCGTGGTGGAGGCCGCGGCGCCCAGCCACTGCGGGACCGAGACGGCCGTACCGCCCGCCGGACCCGTCGCCGCACCCGCGCCGACCGCCGCCGTGCCCGCGCCCGCCGCGCCGACCGCCGCTTCCGCCGCGCCCGCCGTGGTCGCCAGGTAACCGGCCGCCCCGGCGCCCAGCACCAGCGGCGCGACGACCGCGCGCAGCGCGCCGTTGACGTCCGCCAGCTCCTCCGCCAGGGCCCGGCACCGCACGCAGCCGTCGAGGTGCGTCTCGACCTGCGCGGCCTCCCGGCCCTTCAGCCCCCGGCGGGTCCACGCGCCGAGCCGGTCGACGGTCGCCCGGCAGCGGGTGGTCGGCACGTCCTCCAGGTGCGCCTGGAGGTACGCCTTCTTGAGGCCCTCGCGCGCCCGGTAGGCCAGCGCGGACACGCCGTTGGCGGTCAACCCGAGCAGCGGGGCCACCTCGGCGTGCGACTGGCCCTCGATCACGGTCTGCCACAGCACCGTCTGCCACCGCTCGGGCAGGCTCGCGAACGCCCGCGTGGCCAGCGACCGCTCCAGCGTCGCCACCGCCGGGTCGTGGAACGGCACGACGGTCGCCTCGGGCGCGACGGCGGACACGTCGTCGGCCAGCTCGACCCGCTTCTCCCGCCGGTGCCGGTCGTAGGCGGTGTGCCGGATCGCGGTGAACAGGTAGGCGCGGAACGCCGAGTCCGGCCCGCGCCCGTCCCGCAGCACGTCGAGCACCCGGGCGAACGCCTCGGACACCAGGTCGTCGGCCTCCACCGCCGACCGCGACAGCTGCCGGGCGAACGTCCGCGCCGCCGTCGCGTGCCGCTCGTAGAGCTGCCCGTAGGCGCGCAGTTCACCGCCCCGCACGGCGTCGATCAGCTCGGCGTCCGAGGGCGGCCTCGGCGAGAACCGGGCCGAGGACGTCGACCTGGCCGAGGGTGTCGACCTGGCCGAGGACACCGACCGGATCGAGGGTGACGACGCGCTCAGGGCGACCTCCAGCTCCTCCCGCGACGAGGTTCGGTCCGAGGTCCGCCAGCGCTGCACGTCACGTCCGTCGGGCTGCCCGATCACCGGACGTCTCCTCCCCACTGCGCTGCGTGGTGACCACGAAGCGCGACGATATAGAAACCCCGGCAGTCGGGGGAACCTCCGAACCCCCTGAGGCCAAGGGGGTTAGGCCGAACGCACCACGATCGCCGTGGCGTTGTCCCGTCCCCCGGCCGCCCCCGCGGCGGCGAGCAGGTCGCGCACCGCGTCCCCCGGCGGCGCGTCCCGCCCGAGGACGTCGGACACCCGGTGGTGCGGCACCTGTTCGGCGACCCCGTCGGTGCACAGCAGCAGCACGTCGCCGGGCCGCACCTCCACCTTGACGAGGTCCGGCGCCGGCGCGTCGACGTGGCCGACGAACCGGGTCAGGTGGTACCGCGCCGCGCGGGCCTCGGCCGAGTCGAACGGGTACCAGCCGTGCACCGCGCCGAGCCAGGCCATCGTGTGGTCCACGGTCAGCAGCTCCAGCAGTTCGCCGCGCGACCGGTACAGCCGCGAGTCGCCGATCTGCACGAGCCAGAACCCGTCGGGGCACTCGGCCAGCGCGGTCAGCGTGCACCCGGCGAGGACCCCGTGCTCGCGCCCGAAGTCGAAGACGAGCCGGTGCGCCTCGGCCACCGCGTCCAGCAGGGCCTCCTTGCCCGCCGCCGCCCGCCGCACCACGAGGTCGACCGCCGTGCGGCTCGCCACCGCGCTCCCCGGTCCGTCGCCCATGCCGTCCGCGACGACGGCCAGCAACGGGTCGGTGGAGAGCGAGAAGGCGTCGTAGTTGGCCCGGTAGCGCTGCCCGACCTCGCTCCCGGCGGCGGCACTCAGCACGACGTCCTCCGTCCGGGTGGGTATGAGCCATCGTAGGACACTCTGAGTGGGTCCTGTCCACGAAACGGTGACGCGTGCCGGGGTGATATGTCCCGCTACCCTCCCGCGCGTGACCCCCGCGCCGGCGAGGCCGACGCGGGGGTCGAGGTGACGCGGACCGGCGGCGCGGCCGGTGCCGGCGAGGCTGCTGCCTTGCGGCTGCCGGCAGCGAGGCCGGTGGTGGTGCGGCCTGGTGGTGCGGCCGGTGTCAGCGCGCCTCGTCGAGCGCCCGGTTCAGCGCGGTGACGTTGACGCCCGGCTCGCCGAGGAAGCCCAGCGACCGGCCGTCGGTGTGCTCGGCGACCAGGTCGCGCACGCGCTCCTCGGTCAGCCCGTTCCGCCGCGCCACGCGGGGCGCCTGGAGCTGGGCGTAGGCCGTGCTGATGTGCGGGTCCAGGCCCGACGCCGACGCGGTGACGGCGTCCTGCGGCACCCGGTCCTCGCCCACGCCCTCGCGCGTCGCGACGGCGGTGCGGCGCCCGGCGACGACGGCGTCCTGCTCGGCGTTGCGCTCGCCCTTGTTGGAGCCGCCCGAGGCGGGCGGCACGGCGGCCGAGGGGCGGGGGGCGAAGTACCGGTCGTCCCCGCGGTCCACGGCGACGAGGGTCGTGCCCACCGCCTCGGCCCGGTCGTGCAGGCCCGGCAGGCGCGACACCCCCCACACCGCGGCCGGGTAGAGCACGCCGGTGATCACGGTGAGCACGAGCAGGACGCGCAGTCCGGCCAGTGCCTGCTTGGCGAACGAGGTCATCTCAGGCGATCCCGGGGACGAGGCGGACGAGGAGGTCGATCAACCAGATGCCGGCGAACGGCGTGACCACGCCGCCCAGCCCGTAGACGAGCAGGTTGCGCCGCAGCAGCGCGGCGGCGCCGGACGGCCGGTAGCGCACGCCCCGCAGCGCCAGCGGGATCAGCGCCACGATCACCAGCGCGTTGAAGATCACCGCGGACAGGATCGCGGACTGCGGCGAGGCCAGGTGCATGACGTCGAGCCGGCCGAGCTGGGGGTGCACCGAGGCGAACATCGCGGGCAGGATCGCGAAGTACTTGGCCAGGTCGTTGGCCAGCGAGAACGTGGTCAGCGCGCCCCGCGTGACCAGCAGCTGCTTGCCGATCTCCACGACCTCGATGAGCTTGGTGGGGTCGGAGTCGAGGTCCACCATGTTCCCGGCCTCCTTGGCGGCCGAGGTGCCGGTGTTCATCGCGACGCCGACGTCGGCCTGGGCCAGCGCGGGCGCGTCGTTGGTGCCGTCGCCGGTCATCGCGACGAGCCGGCCGCCCTCCTGCTCGCGCCGGATCAGCGCCACCTTGTCCTCGGGCCTGGCCTCGGCGAGGACGTCGTCGACCCCGGCCTCGGCGGCGATGGCGCGGGCGGTGAGCGGGTTGTCGCCGGTGACCATCACGGTGCGGATGCCCATCGCGCGCAGCTGCCCGAACCGCTCCGCCACGCCGGGCTTGACCACGTCGGAGAGCCGGACGACGCCCAGCACCACGTCGTCCTCGGCGACCACCAGCGGGGTGCCGCCGGCCGCGCTGATCCCGTCGACCACCGCCCTCACCGGCTCGTCCAGGGTGAACGCGCTCGCCGCCCCCTTGCGGGTGCGGCGGCCGTCGAGGTCGACGCCGCTCACCCGGGTCTGCGCGCTGAACGGCACGAACTCGCCGGTCCTCTCGTGCGCGGTGGCCCCGGGCGACCGGCCGTGCTCGGCGGCGCACAGCTCGACCACGCTGCGGCCCTCGGGCGTGTCGTCGGCCAGCGACGACAGCCGGGCCGCGTCGACCAGGACGTCGAGCGGCACGCCGGGCGCGGGGACCAGCCCGGTGGCGCGCCGGTTGCCCCACGTGACGGTGCCGGTCTTGTCCAGCAGCAGCGTGTCCACGTCGCCGGCCGCCTCCACGGCCCGGCCGGAGGTGGCCAGCACGTTGCGCTGCACGAGCCGGTCCATGCCCGCGATGCCGATGGCGGACAGCAGCGCGCCGATCGTGGTGGGGATCAGGCACACCAGCAGGGCGGTCAGCACGACCACCGACTGCTCGCCCCCCGAGTACACCGCGAACGGTTGCAGCGCCACGACCGCGAGCAGGAAGGTGATCGTCAGCGTGGACAGCAGGATCGTCAACGCGACCTCGTTCGGCGTCCTGCGCCGCCGCGCGCCCTCGACCAGGGCGATCATCCGGTCCACGAACGTCTCGCCCGGCTCGGCGGTGATGCGCACGACGACCCGGTCCGACAGCACGGTCGTGCCGCCGGTCACCGCGGACCGGTCGCCGCCGGACTCGCGGACCACGGGCGCGGACTCGCCGGTGATGGCCGACTCGTCCACGGTGGCGACGCCCTCGACGACGTCGCCGTCGCCCGGCACCACCTCGCCCGCCTCGACGACCACCAGGTCGCCGACCCGCAGGTCGGTCCCCGGCACGGTGCGGCCGTCGGTCAACCGGGCGACCGCGTCGGTCTTGGCCCGCCGGAGCGAGTCGGCCTGTGCCTTGCCGCGCCCCTCGGCGACCGCCTCGGCCAGGTTCGCGAACAGCACGGTCAGCCACAGCCACACCGCCACGGAGACGGTGAAGGCGCTCGGGTCGGTCGCGGCGAACACCGTGACGAGGGCCGAGCCGACCCAGACCACGAACACCACCGGGTTGCGCAGCTGGTGGCGCGGGTCGAGCTTGCGCAGCGCGTCGGGGAACGCCGCGAGGAGCTGCCGCGGGCGGAACGCGCCGGCCGCGACCGGGCGGGGGGACGTCGGGTGAACCGTCCGGAGTGGACGGTCTCTGGTGGTGGTCACAGCAGGGCCTCCGCGACGGGACCGAGGGCGAGGGCGGGGACGTGGGTGAGCGCGGCGACCAGGACGATCGCCCCGGCCAGCAGCGTCGCGAACAGCGGACCGGTCGTGGGCACCGTGCCCGCGGTGGCCGGGACCCGCCGCTGCGCGGCCAGCGAACCGGCCAGGCACAGCACGGCGGCGATCGGCACGAACCGGCCGAGGGCCGTGCACACGCCCAGCGACGCCTGGAACCAGTCGCTCGTGGCGGTGAGCCCGGCGAACGCGCTGCCGTTGTTGTTCGCCGCCGACGCGTAGGCGTAGAGGATCTCGGACAGGCCGTGCTCGCCCGGGTTGGCCAGCGCGCCCGGCGTGGACGGCAGGACCGCGGTCACGCCCGCGCCGAGGAGCAGCACGGTCGGCACGGCCAGGATCGACACCGCGGCGGCCGTCACCTCGCGGCGGCCCAGCTTCTTGCCCAGGTACTCCGGCGTGCGGCCGACCATGAGGCCCGCCAGGAACATCGCGATCACGGCCATCACGAGGATGCTGTAGAGGCCGGTGCCCACGCCGCCGGGCGTCAGCTCGCCGAACAGCATGTTCAGCAGCAGACCGCCGCCGCCCAGGCCGGTGAAGCTGTCGTGCATCGAGTTCACCGCGCCGGTCGACGTCGCCGTGGTGGTGTTGGCGAACAACGCGCTCGACGGGATGCCGAAGCGCAGTTCCTTGCCCTCCAGGGGCCGCAGGCCGTTCGCCTCCGCCGCCCAGACCAGCGCCAGCACCGCGCCCCACAGCGCGCCGGCCACGCCGAGCAGCACGTGCCCCTGCCGGCGGTCGCCGACCATCGTGCCGAACGCGCGGGTGAGCGACACGGGGATCAGCAGGACCAGGAAGACCTGCACGAGGTTGGACCAGCCGCTCGGGTTCTCGAACGGGTGGGCGGAGTTGGCGTTGAGCACGCCGCCGCCGTTGGTGCCCAACAGCTTGACCGCCTCCTGGCTCGCGACCGGCGCGGTGGCGACGACCTGCCCGTCCACGTCCACCCCGGACCGCAGGCTCATCACCACGCCCGCCGCCACCAGCACGACCGCGAACGCGAACGACACCGGCAGCAGGACGCGCACGACGCCGCGGGTCAGGTCGACCCAGAAGTTGCCCAACCGGTCGGTGCGCTCGCGGGTGAACCCGCGCACCAGCGCGACCGCGACGGCCATGCCCACGGCGGCGGACACGAAGTTCTGCACCGTCAGGCCGACCACCTGCACGGCGTGCCCCAGGGTGGTCTCGGGCACGTAGGACTGCCAGTTCGTGTTCGTCACGAAGCTGACCGCGGTGTTGAACGCCGTCGCCGGCGGCACGTCCCCGCGCCCGAAGTCCCACGGCAGCAGCGACTGCGCGCGCTGCAACGCGTAGAGCAGCACCACACCGACGAACGAGAACCCGATCACGGCCCGGGCGTAGGTGCCCCACCGCTGCTCGGAGTCGGGGTCGACGCGGGCCGCGCGGTAGACGACCCGCTCGACCCGCAGGTGCTCCCGGTCGGTGTAGGTGCGGGCGAGGTGGTCGCCGAAGGGGCGGTGCGCGACCGCCAGGGCGAGGAGCAGGAGGCCGACCTGGAGCAGGCCGGCCGCGGTCGGGGACATCAGAACCTCTCCGGCCGGACGAGGGCGACGAACAGGTACCCGAGCAGCAGCAGGGCGAGCACGCCGCCGACGGCGTTCGCCACCACCCCGGTGCCGCTCACAACCGCTCCAGTCCGCGCACGGTCAGCGCCAGCAGCGCGAACACCCCGATCAGCAGCGACGCGTAGGCCAGGTCGGCCATGGGCGTGCTCCTTCCAGACGCCTCGGGCGGTCCCCCGTTCGCGGGACCGCGACGCCCGGAAGAGTGCATCGGGACGGGGGCCGCGCCGGGCGGCCTGACGCCTCCTTGACACCCGTGACCGGGACCTTGACGCCGCGTTGACGGAACCCGGCCCGACCGGTGGGCGTCCCAGTGACGTGGACGACACGCGGTGGTGGGTGCTCCTGGAGGAAGCGCGGGGCATGGGGGAGGGCCGGGAGTGGAAGCTGTCCCACACCTGGGCCTCGGCGGACCGCGAGGCGGCCCGCGCCGAGGCGCTGAGGCTGGCGCGCGAGCACGTGCCCGCCTACCCGTGGTCGGTGCGCTCGCGTCAGGTCATCCGGGTGGGTGAGGACTCGTACGTGGTGGTCGTGGACGGCCGCACGTCCACGTTCCACTTCCGCGTGCAGGTCGGCGAACTGCTGGAGGGCTGAGCCGGCGGCCCCGGGCGCTCAGCCCCGAGCGGTCACGCCCGCCGGGCCGTCACCGCTGCCGGTGGCGCGGCGGCGGGAGCTGCGCGCCACCGCCGGCGAGCCGGTCGCGCACCGCCGCCAGGGCCTGCTCGACCGACGGGTGCACGGCGACCGCGTGGTGCAGGTCGGTGATCTCCAGCGGGCGCAGCACCGCGCGGTGGGCGGCGACCAGCACCAGCGCGGTGCCCTGCCGCCGGGAGCGCAGGACGGCCTCCAGCAGCAGTTGCAGGCCCGTGGAGCCGATGAAGCCGACGTCGGACAGGTCCACGACGAGACCGGACGGCCGGCGGTCGAGCAGGGCGGCCAACCGGGCCCGGACGGGGTGCGCGGTGGAGGCGTCGATCTCGCCGGCCACGGCGACGACCGGGATGTCGTCGTGTTCGAGGGTGCGGAGGGTGGGGGCGGTCACGGGGTGGGCATCGGACATGGGGCACCTCTCGGCAAGCCACGAGAACCGGCAACCGAGCTCGTGTTTCAACCCGTATCGTCGCTCCGCGCGAACGGACGTGTGGACGTCGACCCACCTCGACCGTACGGCCCCGGCCGGCACCGTGCAACTACTCCGCGTCACCCGAAAGGTGGGTCACCCGGTCGTGCGGTCGACACCGGCCCACACCGTGCCGCCCCGCGGTCGCGGCGCGCATCCCGGGCCGTGGCCAGGGCGGCGACCGCCACGACCCCTCCGACCGCGCGACGCGCCGTGCCTGGACGCGCCCGGCACCGGCGGGTCGGGTGACCGGTCGTCCGCCTCGACGCGCACGACGCGTGACGACGGTTCCCGGCGCAGGCGCACCCGCCGCAGGGGCTCGCCGGGCGTGACCCGGGCACGGGGGACACAGGAGCGCGGCGGCGCGGTTCGAGGGGGAGTGGGAACGACGCTCCGGTGCTCACCGCAGCGGTACCGCGTCGTCCACCCCGATCATCGACGGCCCGACGGCCGATCTTGATCGGCCGTCCGAGTGAACGCGCGTTGCGCCGTCCGTGGCATCCCCCGGCGGGATGGGTGGTGTTTGGCGATCGGCCCGGGTGGCACCCGACCTGGGCCGGACCCCGTTGCCCAGCCCCGAGGAGGCGCGCATGGCGGAGGGCGGTTGGACCTTCGACGGCGAGCCGGTCACCCTGGCCCCCAGCACGGTCACGCTCGTGCACGGCACGTCGTTCTGCGTGTGCGGCGGCGACGGCGAGGTGGACGGCGCGGCGGCGCAGGGCGCGTTCTTCCAGGACACCCGCATCGTGTCCGGGTGGCGGCTGCGCGTGGACGGCGTCCCGGTCGAGCACATCACCACCCTCGACCCCGACCCGTTCCGGGCCACGTTCGTCGGTCGCGGCCGGTCGGCGCGGCAGGGCGCGGAGAGCACCCTGCTCGTGCGCCGCGAGCGCTACGTCGGCTCGGGGATGCGGGAGGACCTCGTCCTGCGCAACTTCGGCCGCGAGACCGCGACGCACGTGGTGACGCTCGCGGTCGCGGCCGACTTCGCCGACCTCTTCGAGGTCAAGGAGGGCCGGGTGCGCGAGCGCGGCGAGCACCGCGCGGAGGTCTCCGACGACGGGCTGCGCCTGCACCGGCTGCTCGACGGCCGGTGCCGGGGCGTGCGGGTGCGGGCGGACGGCGCCGAGTACTCGCGGTCCGCGCTCGCGTTCCGGGTGGTGATCCCGCCCAAGGGCGAGTGGTCGACGTGCGTGACCGTGCAGCCGGTCGTGGACGGCGAGCCGGTCGAGCCGATGTTCCCGCCGGGCAGGCCCATCGACGAGTCGCTGCCCGTCCAGCGCGCCCGGCGGTGGCGCGAGGTCGGCCCGCTGCTGCGCTACGCGGGCAACCCGAGCCTCGTCGCGACCCTCCGGCGCAGCGGTCAGGACCTGGGCGCGCTGCGCATCTTCGACCCCGAGCGCCCCGAGGACACCGCCGTCGCGGCGGGCGCGCCGTGGTTCATGACGCTGTTCGGCCGCGACTCGATCCTGGCCTCCCTGATGGCCCTGCCGATCGACCCGAACCTGGCGCTGGGCACCGTGCGCACCCTGGCCCACCACCAGGGGGCCGCGGTCGAGCCGGAGAGCGAGGAGGAGCCGGGGCGCATCCTGCACGAGATGCGCTTCGGCGCGGACGCCTCGCTGGCCCTGGGCGGCGGCAACGTCTACTACGGCACGGCGGACGCCACGCCGCTGTTCGTCGTGCTGCTGGGCGAGCTGTCCCGGTGGGGCGTCGGCCGCGAGCAGGTGGAGGCGGTGCTCCCGCACGCCGACCGCGCCCTGGAGTGGGTCGAGCGGTACGGCGACCGCGACGGCGACGGGTTCGTGGAGTACCAGCGGGCCACCGGGCGCGGCCTGGTGAACCAGGGCTGGAAGGACTCGTGGGACGGGGTGAACTTCGCCGACGGCAGCATCGCCCGCGGCCCGATCGCGCTGTGCGAGGTGCAGGGCTACGCCTACGCCGCCTACCTGGCGCGGGCCTGCCTGTGCGACGACTTCGGCGACCCGGACGGCGCACGCCGGTGGCGCGACCGCGCGGCAGGGTTGAAGGAGGCGTTCAACGAGCGCTTCTGGCTGCCCGACCTGGGCCGCTTCGCGATCGCCCTGGACGGCGACAAGCGGCCCGTGGACGCCCTCGCCTCCAACCAGGGCCACTGCCTGTGGAGCGGCATCGTCGACGACGACAAGGCCGAGCGGGTCGCAGACTCCCTGCTGTCGCCGGAGATGTTCTCCGGCTGGGGCGTGCGCACGCTCGCCACCGGCATGGGCGCCTACAACCCGATGAGCTACCACAACGGGTCGGTGTGGCCGCACGACAACGCGCTCGTGGCGGCCGGGCTGATGCGGTACGGCTTCGTCGAGCACGCCCAGCGCGTCGCCACCGCCGTGCTGGACGCGGCGCGGGCGTTCGACGGGCGGCTGCCCGAGCTGCTGTGCGGCTTCGACCGCGCCGAGTTCAGCCGGCCCGTCCCGTACCCGACCTCGTGCTCGCCGCAGGCGTGGGCGGCGGCCACCCCGGTGCACCTGCTGCGCGTGCTGCTGCGCGTGGAGCCGCACGCGCCGCGCCGCCGGGTGTGGCTGGCGCCCGTGCTGCCGGCGTCGGTCGGGCCGCTGGTCCTCGACGGCGTGCCGATCGCGGGCACCCGCGTGTCGCTGCGCGTCGACGGCGACGAGGTGGAGGTCTCCGGCCTGCCCGACGACGTCGAGCTGATCCGCGAACCGGCCGGCGGGAGGCGGGACTGATGGACACCGTGCGCGTCGCCGTGGTCGCCCCGCCGTGGTTCGAGCTGCCGCCCGCCGCCTACGGCGGCATCGAGTCGGTGTGCGCCGACCTCGTGGACCGGCTGGTCGCCCGCGGCAACGCGGTCACGCTGATCGGCGTGGGCCGCAACGGCACGGCCGCCGACTTCGTGGCCACCACGCCGCACCCGCAGCACGAGCGCCTGGGGCAGGCCGTCCCGGAGGTGGTGCACGCCGCCGCGCTGCCCGAGATCCTCGCCGACCTCGACGTCGACGTCGTGCACGACCACAGCCTGGCCGGCCCGCTCCAGGCCCGCGCGCGGCCGGTGCCGACCGTGGTCACCGTGCACGGCCTCGTCACCGGCGACCTGGGCGAGTACTACCGGCGGCTGGGCGGCAGCGTGCACCTCGTCGCCATCTCCGACGCGCAGCGCGCCCTGGCGCCGCACCTGGACTGGACGGGCACCGTGCACAACGCGATCCCCGTGCGGACCGTGCCGTGCCGGCGGGACAAGGAGGACTTCGCGCTGTTCCTCGGGCGGGTGAGCCCGGACAAGGGCATCGCCGAGGCGGTCGCGGCGGCCTCGGCGGCGGGCGTGCGGCTGCGCATCGCGGCCAAGTGCCGCGACCCGGAGGAGCGGGAGTACTTCGACCGGGTGGTCGAGCCGCTGCTGGGGTCCGGCGACGTCGAGTGGCTGGGCGAGGTGGACCGGGAGGAGAAGCTCGCGCTGCTCGGCGCGGCCCGCTGCCTGCTGTTCCCGATCCAGTGGGACGAGCCGTTCGGGATGGTGATGGCGGAGGCGATGGCGTGCGGCACGCCGGTCGTCGCGCTGCGCCGGGGTTCGGTGCCGGAGGTCGTCGCGCACGGCGTGACCGGGTTCGTCTGCGACGACCACGACGGGCTGGTGGCCGCGCTGAGCCGGGTGGGCGAGCTGGACCCCGCCGCCTGCCGCGCCGCCGCCGAGCAGCGGTTCGACGTCGACCGGATGGCCGCCCGCTACGAGCACGTCTACCGGTTGGCGGCGCGGCGGCACACGCACCGGTCGCTGCCTCCCCTGCGGCCGGTCGGGCGCCTCGCCGGGGCGTGACGGCATCGGCCGGGCCCGGGAGTCGCCGCGAAGCCGACCGCGAGGGGGTGGCGAACCCCTAGGCTGCCTCGGGTGGACTTCGTCGCACACCTGCGGGCCGCGCTGCCCGCGATGCTGGCCGACATCGGGGAACTGGTGGCCTGCGAGTCGCCGTCGGGCGACCTGGCGGCCGTGGCCGCGAGCGCCGACCTCGTGACCGGGATCGGGACCGGGCGGTTGGGCGTCGAGCCCGAGCGGATCGTGCTGGACGGCCGCACGCACCTGCGCTGGCGGTTCGGCGACGGGCCGGCGCGCGTGCTGGTGCTCGGCCACCACGACACGGTGTGGCCGATCGGCTCGCTCGCCACCCACCCCGCCACCGTGCGCGACGGCGTGCTGCGCGGCCCCGGCTCCTTCGACATGAAGGCCGGCCTGGTGGCCGCGTTCCACGCGCTCGCCGCCCTGCCCGACCGCACCGGCGTGACGCTGCTGGTCACCGGGGACGAGGAGATCGGCTCGCCGTCCTCGCGGGAGCTGATCCAGGCCGAGGCGGCGGGCTGCGCGGCGGCCCTGGTGCTGGAGGCGTCCGCGTCCGGCGGCGCGCTCAAGGTCGAGCGCAAGGGCGTGTCCCGGTACCTGGTGCGGGTGGCCGGCCGGGCCGCGCACGCCGGCCTGGAGCCCGAGCGCGGCGTCAACGCGAGCGTGGAGCTGGCCCACCAGGTGCTCGCGGTGGCCGCGCTGGGCGACCCGGAGCGCGGCACGACGGTCACGCCGACCCTGCTCTCCGCCGGCAGCTCGGCCAACACGGTGCCCGCGGCGGGGGAGTTCGAGGTGGACGTGCGCGCCCGCGACGCGGCCGAGCAGCAGCGCGTGGACGCCGCGGTGCGCGCCCTGCGCCCGGTGCTCGACGGCGCGGTCCTGGAGGTCGTCGGCGGCCCGAACCGCCCGCCGCTGCCGCGCACCGCCTCCGCGGCCCTGTTCGACCGCGCGTCCCGGGTGGCCGCCGGCCTCGGCCTGCCCCCGCTGGAGGGCGTGGCCGTCGGCGGCGGCTCGGACGGCAACTTCACCGCCGGCGTCGGCACACCCACCCTCGACGGCCTCGGCGCGGTGGGCGGCGGCGCGCACGCCGACGACGAGCACGTCCTGGTGGACGAACTGGCCCCGCGCGCGGCCCTGGTGGCGGCCCTGATCGCCGACCTGCTGGCGGAGGGGTGACCGACCCGGCAACCGGTTCCCGGACCGGCGTGGTGACCGGTCCGGGAACCGGCGCGGGGCACGACCCGGCGACCGGCGCGGTGATCGGCATGAGGACCGGCCTGGCGACCGGTCCGGGGACCCGCGACGTGGCGACCGGTCCCGTCGCCGAGGCGGAGGCCGCCGCCCGCGCGGCCGGGGTGCGGGTCCGCGCGCTGACCGACCTGGCCGACCTCGCCGCCGTGCAGCGGCTGTTCGACGGCGTCTGGCGGCCCGACCCGGCGAACCCGCCGATCACCACCGAGCTGATGCGCGCCCTGACCAAGGCCGGGAACTACGTGGCGGGCGCGTACGACGGCACCGCGCTCGTCGGCGCCGCCGCCGGGTTCTTCGGCCCGCCCGCCGAGGCCGTCCTGCACAGCCACATCACCGGTGTGGCGCCCACCGCCCTGGGCCGCGGCGTCGGGTACGCGCTGAAGCTGCACCAGCGGGCGTGGGCGGCGGCGCGCGGCGTCGCCGCGATCACCTGGACGTTCGACCCGCTGGTCAGCCGCAACGCCCACTTCAACCTCACCAAGCTCGGCGCGGAGGTCGTGGAGTACCTGCCCGACTTCTACGGCTCCATGCGCGACGGCATCAACGCCGACGACGAGAGCGACCGGGTGCTGGTCCGCTGGGACGTCCGCGCGCCGCTGCCCGGACCGGCCGCCCCGCCCGCGGGCACCGCCCGGGTGCCCGTGCCGCCGGACGTGGCCGCCCTGCGCGCCGCCACCCCGGAGGCGGCCGGGGACTGGCGGCGGGCGGTGCGCGCGGCCCTCGCGCCGCTGCTGGCGGCCGGCGGCCGGGTGGTCGGGTTCGACCGCGCCGACGGGTACCTGGTGGAGGGGCCGTGAAGCTGACCGGGGTGGAGCTGCGCCGGGTCCGGATGCCGCTGGTGGCGCCGTTCCGGACCTCGTTCGGCAGCGAGACGACCCGCGACATCCTGCTGGTGCGGGCCGTCACGGACGAGGCGGAGGGGTGGGGCGAGTGCGTCGCGCTGGCCGACCCGCTCTACTCGTCGGAGTACGTCGAGGCGGCGCAGCACGTGCTCAGGACCTACCTCGTGCCCGCCGCCGCGCGGGTGGCCGACGCGACCGCCGTCGCGCCCGCGCTGGCCGCGTTCAAGGGGCACCGGATGGCGAAGGCGGCGCTGGAGACGGCGGTGCTGGACGCCGAGCTGCGCGCCGCGGGCCGGTCGTTCGCGCGCGAGCTGGGCGCCGTGCGCGACCGCGTGCCGTGCGGGGTGTCGGTGGGCATCGCCGACTCCGTGCCGGAGCTGCTCGACGAGGTGACCCGCTACCTCGACGCCGGCTACGTCCGGATCAAGCTGAAGGTCCGGCCCGGCTGGGACGTCGAGCCGGTGCGCGCGGTGCGCGAGCGGTTCGGCGACGGCGTGCTGCTCCAGGTCGACGCCAACACCGCCTACACCCGCGCCGACACCGGGCACCTGGCCCGCCTCGACCCGTTCGGCCTGCTGCTGGTCGAGCAGCCGTTCGACGAGGAGGACCTGCTGGGGCACGCCGACCTGGCCCGCGCGATCCGCACCCCGGTGTGCCTGGACGAGTCGATCACCTCGGCCCGCGCCGCCGCCGACGCGATCCGGCTCGGCGCGTGCTCGGTGGTCAACGTCAAGCCCGGCCGGGTCGGCGGCTACCTGGAGGCCCGCCGCGTGCACGACGTGTGCGCCGCGCACGGCGTGCCGGTGTGGTGCGGCGGGATGCTGGAGAGCGGCCTGGGCCGCGCGGCCAACGTCGCGCTGGCCGCGCTGCCCGGCTTCACCCTGCCCGGCGACACCTCCGCCTCCGACCGCTACTACCGGGCCGACATCACCGAGCCGTTCGTGCTGCGGGACGGCCACCTGCCCGTGCCCACCGGCCCCGGCCTGGGCGTCGAGCCGCTGCCCGACGCGCTGGCCGAGGTGACCACGTCGACCGAGTGGCTGCCGCTGCCGTAGCGCCCGGGTGCGTCACGCGCCCGACAGCCGCCCGTCGGCCAGCCGCAGCCGGCGGTCCACGCCGATCCCGGTCAGGAACCGCTCGTCGTGGCTCACCACCACGAACGCGCCCCGGTAGGCGGTCAGCGCGCTCTCCAACTGGCCGACGCTGACCAGGTCGAGGTTGTTCGTCGGCTCGTCGAGCAGCAGCAGCTGCGGCGCCGGTTCGGCGAACAGCACGCACGCCAGCGTCGCCCGCAGCCGCTCGCCGCCGGACAGCGCGCCGACCGGCAGGTGCGCCCGCGCGCCCCGGAACAGGAAGCGGGCCAGCAGGGTCAGCCGCCGGGCCTCGGGCAGGCCGGGCGCGGCGGCGGCGAGGTTCTGCGCGACCGTGCGGTCGAGGTCGAGCAGGTCCAGCCGCTGCGACAAGTGGGCCACCCGGCCCTCGGCGCGCTTCACCACGCCCGCCGCCGGCTCCAGGTCGCCGTCGAGCACGCGCAGCAGCGTGGACTTCCCGACGCCGTTGGGGCCGGTCAGCGCGATCCGCTCCGGGCCGCGGATCGCCAGGTCCACGCCCGCGAGCAGGTCGCGCCCGCCCACCCGCACCCGCAGCCCTTCGCCGAGGAACAGCGTGCGGCCGGCGGGCACGGCGGTGCCCGGCAGTTCCAGCGCGATCCTCCGGTCGTCGCGCAGGGCGCGGCTCGCCTCGTCCAGCCGCGCCCTCGCCCCGTCGACGCGGGCGGCGTGCGCCTCGTTCGCCCGGCCCGCCGACTCCTGGGCGTTGCGCTTCATGGTCCCGGCGAAGATCCTCGGCAGCCCGGCGCTGCCGAGGGTGCGCGCGGCGTTCCCGGCGCGGCGGGCGGCGCGCTCGCGGGCCTGCTGCATCTCCCGCTTCTCCCGCTTGACCTCCTGCTCCGCGTGGCGCACGCCGCGTTCGGCGGCCTCCCGCTCGACGGCGACGGCCTCCTCGTAGGCGGTGAAGTTCCCGCCGTGGAAGCGGATCGAGCCGCGCTCGACCTCGGCGACGCGGTCCACCCGGTCGAGCAGCACGCGGTCGTGGCTGACCACCAGCAGGCAGCCGGTCCAGCCGTCGATCACGTCGTGCAGCCCGCGCCGGGCGTCGAGGTCGAGGTTGTTGGTCGGCTCGTCGAGCAGCAGCACGTCGGGGCGCTTGAGCAGCTGGGCGGCCAGCCCGAGCCGCACGACCTGCCCGCCGCTGAACGTGCCGAGCGGTCGGTCCAGGTCGACGTCGCCGAGCCCGAGGCGGTCGAGCTGGGCGCGGGTGCGCTCCTCGACGTCCCAGTCGGTGCCGATGGCGGTGAAGTGCTCCTCGGCGGCGTCGCCGGACTCCAGGGCCCGCAGCGCGCGCAGCGCGGGCGCGACGCCCAGGACCTCCGCGACGGTCAGGTCGGCGGTCAGGGGCAGGGTCTGCGGCAGGTAGCCGACGGTGCCGTCGACGGTCACGCTGCCGGAGGTGGGGGTCAGCTCGCCGGCGATCAGCCTGAGCAGCGTGCTCTTGCCCGCGCCGTTGGGGGCGACCAGCCCGGTGCGGCCGGTGCCGACGCTGAAGGACAGGTCGGTGAACAAAGGGGAGTCGTCCGGCCAGGAGAAGGACAGGGCCGAGCAGACGACGGGGGCGTCGGACATGGTGGGGACCTCGTGAGGGGGTGGCGCGGGCGCGTCGACGCGACGCCGCGGCATGACTGGGGGGACGACGACATGGCCACCTCGGCGGGACGTGCGAACGCCCACCGGTGGCCGGCACCCCGGGGCTCACCCGGAGATGTCGTCCTCACCCGCCACGGCTGGTCCCCTCACCGGTCGATCACTGCCCCGCCACCGTACCAAGCGCCGTCACCCACCCGCCCGGACACGTTCGGGTGAACGACTTTTGTCACACCACTCACAACCCCGTTCGGACTTTCTGTCGCCGACGTCAGGAATTACGGCAAATGTGAATCCGGTACTTGTAGGGGTCTTTGGCGATCCGTATATTACTGACAAGTAGTCAGGAGTTGCCGCCGCCGCTGACGCGTATTCCCACCGGTCTCAACGAGGAGATTGTCCATGCGCACCTCCCTGTCCAGGAAGATCGTCCAGGGGCTCGCGGTCGGTGCCGCGGTCGCGACCACCGCCGTCCTCGGCGGCACGGGCATCGGTCACGCTGCGTCAGCCCAGTTGACGCTCGTCTACAACTGCCCGTTCCCGCTGATCGGGGCGCAGGACATGTCGGTGAAGATCACCGTCACCAACCTGCCCGCGTCCGGCACCGTCGGCGTGCCGCTCCCGCCCACCGGCGTGACCGCCGTCGCGACCGTGCCGGCCACCGCGACCATGGGCCTGTCCCTGGTCGGGGCCAAGACGGTGGAGGGCACGGCGGTCGCGTCGACCAGCGTGGACAACGCGGGCACCGTGGTGCCGGTGACGGCGAACCTGACCGTGGCCAAGACGAGCGTGCCCACCTCCGGCGCGTTCAACACGGTCGCCACCGGCGGTACCCCGGCGCTCACGCTGACCAAGGCGGGCAAGACCACGATCACGGTGGGCAACTTCAGCACCACGCTCACCCCGAAGAAGGCCGACGGCTCGACCACCGGCCTGGGCACCTTCACGTCGGCCTGCACGCTCAAGCCGGGTCAGGTGACCAAGCTGTACGAGTTCACCGTGTCCTGATGACCTGATCCACCGCACCGCCCCGGCGGGTCGTTCTCCCGAACGGCCCGCCGGGGGTTTTCCCGTTGTCGGCGAATTACGCCGGCGGGGCGGTGCACGGCGCTCCGCCGCACACGTCCACCACCACCCCGGTGGTCAGGAACACGGCTTTTTGTCGCCGTGCGTCGACCGAGGAACGCGGGTCCGCGTGCGGGTCGCGCCCGTACTCCGGTCCCGTGGGCGGCGTGTTGGTCGTCGGCGGCGCGGGCGTCCCGCTGTCCCACACGACCATCGCCGACCCCGCGTGCGGCGGTACCGCCGGCTCGATCCCCGCGAACGGGACCCGGTCCGGGCTGCGGCCGGGCGCGAGCGCCGGCGTCACCACGTGGGCCCCGATCGTGCGGGCCTGCACGTCCGCCGCGACGTTGGCGACCTGGTGGTCGCCGAACGCGATGTGCAGGAGCACGCGCCGCCCGCCCGCCGTGAGGTGGTTGGCGTAGCCGTTGGTCTCACCCCGGTCCCACAGCACTTGGAGCAGTTGCAGCACCACCTGCTGGCGCAGCCGGTCCGGGTAGGACAGGTCGAGCACCTGGTGGAACCGCGCGAAGTCGCTGCTGCGGTTGAGCAGCAGGCCGTAGTTCATCCCGGTGACGCCGAGGACCGCGGTGCGGATGTCCGGCGACGCGGCCACCAGCGCGCCGCCCAGGATGCCGCCCTGGCTGTTGCCGTCGAAGACCAGGGGACGGGTGGTGTCGACCAGCGGGCGGCCGTCGTCGGTGCGGAACGCCGGGTGCGACGTGAACCCCTGCGGGTGCGCCAGCGCGCGGCCCACGAAGATCGCGTTCAGGACGCCCTGCTGCGAGCGCTCCGGGATGGCCGGGAACAGGCCGATGTCGGCGAGCGCGGCCAGCACGACCGGGATGTCGTCCCGCGCCATGCCGATCCAGTCGGTGGCGCAGAAGGTGAACCCGTGCTCGGCCGCCATCGCCTTCACGTTGCCCGCGCCCACCTCCGACCGCGAGCCCAGCAACCCGTGCCCGTACAGGGCGGGCCAGGAGGGCCGGGTGAACGCCGACCGGGGCACCTCGCAGCGGAACCCCGCCTCGACGTCGCCGAACAGCGAGCGGCGCGGCGTGCCGTCCGCCGCGCGGCGCAGCACCGAACCGGGCAGGCCGCCGGGCAGCGTCAGGTAGCTCGGCACGGTGACCCGGCCGGTGATCTCGCGGGCGATGCGCGGGTCCTGCTCGGGGGTGAGGTCGGTGACGCCGGTGACGGTCGACGCGGGTGCCCGCGCGCCGAGGGAGCGCAGGGCGTCGTCCCGGATGGCGGTCAGGTCGCCGGTCAGGCCGCGCGTGCTCGCCACGGTGAAGTCCCAGGCCAGGTCGAGCGTGCCGGGGGCGACGCCGTGCGCGGCGAGGGCGTCCAGGGCGGGGCGCAGCTGCCGCTGCCGGGCGTGCAGCGGGTCGTCCGCCGGCAGGTCCGGCCCGGCGACCCGGGCGAAGGCCGCGTTCGGCGCGAGGTCGCCGCCCGCCGCGTCGCGCAGGCCGCGCAGCGCCACGACGTAGTGGTGCCCGTCGCGGAAGTTGCGGGCCGGGTGGACCAGCAGCGCCCGCCGCAGCGGGTCGTTGGAGTCGATCTCCGCCCAGTGCGGCCACCGCTCGCCGGTCGCCGCGTCCAGCAGCACCACGGGCGAGTCGGCGTCGAGCGAACGGCCGATGTCGGTGACCGGCGCCATCCCGCTGGCCACCGGGTCGAGGCCCGGCACGTGGGCGACGAGCGCGGAGCCGGGGGAGAAGCCGTCCGCCCGGTTCCACGCGGTCGCGGACGGCGCGCTGCCCAGCGCGTTGCGCGGCAGGACGCGGGAGTCGAACGCGACCCGCCGACCCGTGCCGGTGGTCGGGTCCGGCCGGGTGTGCCAGTCGCTGGGGAACGGCAGCAGGCACTCCGCGCCGCCGCCGAGCGGGTCGCAGCCGCCGGCGGGCGCGGCGACCGCCCGGACGGGTGCGGCGACGGTGAGCGACGCCGCGACGAGCAGGACGACCAGGGGCAACCTCATGTCAGGCCCCCAGCACGTGGGCGGCGACGATCCGCGCGTAGTTCGCCTCGCCGCGCCCGTTGGGGTGCAGCGGCGCGGCCAGGTCGGTGGGCACGTACCCCTCCACCCACTTGTCCCACGGCAGCCGGCAGGCGTCGTGGCCGGCGCTGGGCGTGCGCAGGTCGACGTACTCCGCGCCGTGCGCCGCGCTCTGCTCGGCGATGACCGCGTTGAGCCGGTCGACGCCGCCCTGGAGGAAGTCCGCGTCCGCCGGCAGCACCGGCTGGACCGGCCAGCACCCGCCCGCCTTGATGTAGAGCCCGTAGCCGGTGGTGACGACGCGCGCCCGCGGCGACCTGGCGTGCACGGCGTCCAGCGCGGCGGCCAGCTTCGGCGCGAACTCGGCCAGCCGCTGGGCGAGGCGCGCCTCGTGCTCGCCCGCGCACGGCGCGGCGGCGGGGTCGAGCCGCACGCAGTCCTGCGCGATGCCGACCAGGCCGACGTCGTTGCCGCCGATGGTCAGCGTGACCAGGTCGGTGTCCGGGCGCAGCGCGTCGAACTGCGGCGGCGCGGTCCCGGCCGGGAGGTCGAGCAGCGACAGCTCCTGCGGCTCGGCCAGGTGCCTGCTCGACGCGCCGCCGCACGTCACGTCGGTCAGCACCGCGCCGAGCCGGGCCGCCAGCTCGTGCGGGTAGTTGTGCGTGGACCGGCCGCAGGCCAGGGGACCGGTCGGGGTGGGGATCAGCGGTCCGGAGGGCATGGAGTCGCCGAGCGCGACGTAGGCCGGCGGTCCGGCCGCCGCGACCGGCGACACCGGTAAGACCACCGCCGCGGCGGCGACCACCCCCGCGGCGGTGGACAGGGCGCGGCGCAGGCGTGCGTTCATGGCGACCTCCGGGGCAGGGTGTGATCGGTGCCACACCTCATCATGCCGGTCGGGGGAAGGCCGGGGCCCTTGACCGCCGCTCCCGGGGGTGACCATGATCGGAGGACCGCCGCACCGCCCGCACCGGCACCACGGGGGTTTGACAACGATGTCATCGGTTCGCCCGCTCGTCCTGGCCCTGACCGCGGTCCTGGTGGCGGTGCTGCCCGCCCCGGCGACCGCCGCACCGCCCGACCGGTGGGTGGTCACCGCCCCCTCGGGCGGCGTGGCGGCGCGGGTCGCCCTGGAGGGCGGCGCCCTCACCCTCGCCGTGACGCGCGGCGGGCGCACGGTGCTGGCGCCCGCGCCCGTCGGGCTGCGCACCGAGGCCGCCGACCTGACCACCGGGCTGCGCCCGCTCGGGCGCGTCGACCGGGTCGTGCGGGAGCGGTACACCACGACCACCGGCAAGCGGCTCCACCGCGACAACCGGATGACCGAGGCGCGGCTGTCGTTCGCGGGTGCCGGCGACGCGCGGTTGGACCTCGTGGTGCGCGCCGCGCCGGACGGCGTCGCCTACCGGTACGTGGTGCCCGGACCCGTCGTGGTGACCGGCGAGGCGTCGTCCTTCGCCCTGCCCGCCGACGCGCCGGCCCACCTGCTGCCCTACAACGCCTGGTACGAGGCGAACCGCGTGCGCACCACGGCCGGCGGCGCGGCGGTCGGCGACTACGGCAACCCGTCGCTGTTCCGGGTCGGCGCGGACTGGGCGCTGCTGACCGAGTCCGACGTGGACGGGCGGTACCCCGGCGCGCGGCTGCGGCACGCCGGGGCGGGGCGCTACGACGTCGTGCTCGCCGACGAGCGCACCGACTCGGCGGGCGAGCTGCGCACGCCGTGGCGGACGGCGATCGTCGGCGACCTGGCCACCGTGAGCGCGTCCACCCTCGTGGACGACCTCGCGCCGCCGTCCCGGCTCGCCGACACCTCGTGGGTGCGGCCCGGCAAGGTCGCCTGGTCGTGGCTGAGCGAGCACGCCAGCCCCGGCGACCCCGAGCGGCAGCGGCGGTACGTGGACTTCGCCGCCGCGCACGGCTGGGAGTACGTCCTGGTCGACGAGGGCTGGCAGGAGGCGTGGGTGCCCGACCTGGTGCGCTACGCCCGTGCCCGGGGCGTCGAGGTGCTGCTGTGGTTCCGGTGGAGCGACCTGGACACCGCCGCCGAGCGGGACACCGTGCTGCCGAGGGTGCGCGACTGGGGCGTGAAGGGCGTGAAGCTGGACTTCATGGAGTCCGACTCGCGGGCCCGGTACCAGTGGTACGACGAGGTCCTGGCGAAGACCGCCGAGCTGCGGCTGATGGTCAACTTCCACGGGTCGACCATCCCGCACGGCCTGGCCCGCACCTGGCCGCACGTGATGACGATGGAGGCCGTGCGCGGCGCGGAGAACTCCCCGCCCGCCGCGAACAACCCGGTGCAGTTCTTCACCCGCAACGCGGTCGGCTCGATGGACTACACGCCGGTGTCGCTGGAGGTCGGCACGCGGGAGGCGTCCGTCGCGCACGAGGTCGCGCTGCCGGTGCTCTACGAGTCGGGGTGGACGCACTTCGCCGACAAGCCCGAGGCGTACGAGCGGTTCCCGCGCGCCCTGCGCCACCTCGACCAGGTGCCGGCGGTGTGGGACGACACCCGGCTGCTCGGCGGCGACCCGGCGGACCACGCGGTGGTGGCGCGCCGGTCGGGCGAGCGGTGGTTCGTCGGCGCGGTGTCGACGGGCGACCCGCGCACGCTGCGCGCGTCGCTGGACTTCCTGGGCGACGGCCGGTGGCTGGTCGAGGTGCTGCGCGACGACCCGGCCGCCGTGCGCGGCGACGTGCTGCGGGAGAGCCGGGTCGCCCGGTCCTCGGACGCGCTGGAGGTGGCGGTGCCGCGCCACGGCGGGTTCGCCGCGGTGGCCTGCCCCCACCGGCCGGGGCGCACGACGTGCGACGAACCGGTCGTGCCGGTGCCCGGCAGCACCCTGACCACCACCCCGGCCGAGGCCGACGCCCTCCCGGGCACGCCGGTGGAGGTGACCGGCGGCTTCACCGCCACCGCCGACACCGCGGACGTCACCCTCACCGCGACCGCGCCCGCCGGCTGGGAGGTCACCGGCCCGACCGTCCGGCGGGCCGCGCTGCGGGCGGGCGAGGCGATCGGCGGCACGTGGACCGTGCGCCCGGCGGCGGGGGCGGTCGGCGCGCACGACGTGCCGGTGGTGGCGGAGTTCCGCGTCCCCGGCCACCCGGTGGTGCACGTCGAGCGGGCGGTGCGGGTGTTCGTCGCGCCGACCGGCGCGCCGCACGTCAGCGACCTGCCGTTCACCCAGGCCAACGGCTGGGGGCCGGTCGAGCGCGACCGGTCCAACGGCGAGAACCCGGCCGGCGACGGCGGGCCGCTGACCATCGGCGGCGTCGTGCACGCCAAGGGGCTCGGCACGCACGCCCCGTCCGAGGTGACCGTGCACCTCGGCGGCGCGTGCCGGTCGTTCGGCGCGGTGCTGGGGCTCGACGACGAGACGACCTCGCCGGGGTCGGTGGTGTTCCAGGTGGTCGGCGACGGCCGGGTGCTGCACGACAGCGGTGTCGTGCGCTCCGGCGAGCCGGGGCGGGCCGTCGCGGTGGACGTGGCGGGCGTGCGGACGCTGACCCTGCGGGCGACCGACGCCGGCGACGGCCGGAACTTCGACCACGCCGACTGGGCCGACGCGCGCCTGCACTGCGGGTAGCGGTCCCCGCGTCGCCGCCGGCCGGCCGGGGTGGTCGGCACGTCGGGCGGGGGCGGCACGTCGGCCGGGTGGTCGGCACGTCGGGCGGGGCGGGGCGGGGCGGTCGCGGGCACCGGGCGGTGGTGTGCGCGGGTGGTGGGTGACCCCGCCCCGCCCCGATACGATGTGGGGTCGACGGATGCCGCACACGAAGGGGAGAACGTGGAAACGCTCGAGTTCCAGTCAGAGGCGCGTCAGCTGCTCCAGCTGATGATCCACTCGATCTACTCGAACAAGGACACGTTCCTGCGCGAACTGGTGTCCAACGCCTCCGACGCGCTGGACAAGCTGCGCTTGGAGGGGTTCCGCGACAAGGACCTGGTCGTCGACACGTCCGACCTGCACATCGACATCGAGGTCGACCGCGAGCAGCGCACGCTGACCGTCCGGGACAACGGCATCGGCATGACCCGCGACGAGGTGATCGGCCTGATCGGCACGATCGCGAAGTCGGGCACCGCCGAGTTCCTGCGCAAGGTGCGGGAGTCGCAGGAGGCCGCCGCCCCGCAGGACCTCATCGGCCAGTTCGGCGTGGGCTTCTACTCCACGTTCATGGTCGCCGACCGGGTGACGCTGGTGACGAAGCACCCGCGCTCGGAGAAGGGCGTCCGCTGGGAGTCCGGCGGCGAGAGCACCTACACGATCGAGGACGTCGACGACGTCCCGCAGGGCACCGCGGTGACCCTGCACCTCAAGCCCGCCGACGCCGAGGACAACCTGGCGGACTACACCGCGACCGCGAAGGTCCGCGAGATCGTCAAGCGGTACGCCGACTTCATCACCTGGCCGGTCAGGCTCGCGCCCGAGGAGGAGGGCGGCGAGCCGACCACGATCAACTCGCGCAAGGCGCTGTGGGCGCGGCCGTCCAGCGAGGTGAGCGAGGACGAGTACGCCGAGTTCTACCGGCACGTCAGCCACGACTGGAACAAGCCGCTGGAGACCATCCGCATGCAGGCGGAGGGCACCTTCGAGTACCAGGCGCTGCTGTTCCTGCCGTCCCAGGCCCCGATGGACCTGTTCATGCGCGAGCGCAAGCGCGGCGTGCAGCTCTACGTCAAGCGCGTGTTCATCATGGACGACTGCGAAGAGCTGATGCCGGAGTACCTCCGGTTCGTCAAGGGCGTCGTGGACGCCCAGGACCTGTCGCTCAACGTGTCCCGGGAGATCCTCCAGCAGGACCGGCAGATCGCGCTGATGCGCCGCCGCCTGGTCAAGAAGGTGCTGTCCACCGTCAAGACCATGATGGCGGACAAGCCCGAGTCGTACGCGACGTTCTGGCGCGAGTTCGGCGCGGCGGTCAAGGAGGGACTGGTCGCCGACGCCGAGAACCGCGACTCGATCCTGGCGATCTGCTCGTTCGACTCCACGCACGACGCCGAGGGGAAGACCACGCTCGCGCAGTACGTGGAGCGGATGAAGGACGACCAGCAGCACATCTACTACATGACCGGCGACTCGCGGGCCACCGTGGAGAACTCGCCGCACCTGGAGGCGCTGCGCGCCAAGGGCTTCGAGGTGCTGGTGCTGACCGACCCGATCGACGAGATGTGGGTCGACGCCGTCCCCGGCTTCCAGGGCAAGCAGTTCCAGTCGATCGCCAAGGGCCAGGTGGACCTGGAGACCGAGGAGGAGAAGGCGGAGGCCGAGGAGCGCCGCAAGGACTTCGCCGACCTGCTGTCCTGGATGACCACCACCCTGGCTGAGCGGGTCAAGGAGGTGCGGCTGTCCTCGCGCCTGACCACGTCGCCCGCCTGCGTGGTCGGCGACGCCCACGACCTGACCCCGACCCTGGAGAAGATGTACCGGGCGATGGGGCAGGAGCTGCCGCCGGTCAAGCGCATCCTGGAGATCAACCCGGGGCACCCGCTGGTCACCGGCCTGCAGCAGGCGTTCGCCGGGAACGAGGACCACAGCGGGCTGGAGGGCACCGTGGAGCTGCTGCACGGCATGGCCCTGCTGGCCGAGGGCGGCGACCTGCCGGACCCGGCGCACTTCGTGCGCGTGCTGTCGGACCACCTCCAGCGCACCCTGTAACCGGGGCGTTCCCCGGCCGGTCGTCCCGATCGGGACGGCCGGCCGGTCCACGACCTCGGCTAGACCGGCTGGTCCCGCTCGGCGGCCCGGTCGGCGTTGCGCCGGACACCCCGGACCAGCGTCGGCCAGATCGCCGGGGGCAGGTCGTGGCCCATGCCGTCGACCAGCAGCAGCTCGGAGTCGGGGACGGCGGCGGCGGTCGCCTGACCGCCGCTGGGGCCCACCAGCGCGTCGTCCATGCCGTGCACGACCAGGGTGGGCAGCCGGACGCCCTGGAGACCGGCGGTCCGGTCCGGCGAGGCGATGATGGCGGCCATCTGCCGCGCCCCGCCGGCCGGGCGGAACGCGCGGTCGAACGCGGCGGCGGCCCTCGCGCGGACGGCCTCCTCGTCGCCCTCCGCGCCCGGTGAGCCGAAGACGCGCCAGCCCGCCACCGCGTTCTCGATCGCCTCCTCCCGGCTGGTCGCGGGCGGGCGCACCAGCACCGCCCGCGCCTCCGGCGTGGCCTGGCCGACCGCCGGGTTGCCCGTGGTCGACATGATCGAGGTGAGGCTGAGCAGCCGCTCCGGGTGGCCGATCGCGGCCTGCTGGGCGATCATGCCGCCCATCGACGCGCCCACCACGTGCGCGCGCTCCACGCCGAGGTGGTCGAGCAGGCCCACGAGGTCGTCCGCCATGTCGGACAGCAGGTACGGCACCGTGCTCCGGTCGCCGCCCGCGATGGCGGCGAAGTCGGGCACCGGCAGGTGGTCGAGCTGGGTGGACAGCCCCGAGTCCCGGTTGTCGAACCGGACGACGTGGAAGCCCTCCGCGGCCAGCAGCCCGCACAGCCGCTCGTCCCACGCGGTCATCTGCGCCCGCAGGCCCATGACCAGCACGAGGGTCGGGTCGGACGGGTCACCGAAGGTGTCGTGCTCCAGCTCGATGCCGTTGGACTTCGCACGGGGCATGGGTTCCGGCCTCCTCGTCGATCGCCTGCCCCACACCGTAGTGATCACGCCCGCGCTCCGCCGCCCGGTGCGGTGCGGTGCGTCGGGGGTGGCGTGTCGGGAGTGGCGTGCCGGGGGTGGCGTGTCGGTGGTGGCCTGCCGGGGGTGGCGTGTCGGGGTGGCGCGCCCGGCGTCGAACGCGGAGGCCCGGCGCGGGGGGACCGCGCCGGGCCTCGGTCATGCGGGGTGGATCAGCTGGCGCTGCACGTCGGCGTCAGGCCGGTGGCGGAGCCGGTGCCCTGGAAGCCGAACTCGGTCGACTGCCCGGCCGCGACCCGGCCGTTGTAGGCGACGTTCGTCCAGTTGACGTTGCCGGAGGTGCCGCTGCGCTGCGCGTTCCACGAGTTGGTGACCGCGGCGCCGGAGGGCAGGGCGGTCGTCACCGTCCAGCCGCTGATGGCGCTGGACCCCGCGGTGACCTTCACCGTGGCGACGAAGCCGCCGTTCCACGAGTTCAACGACACCGAGGCGGTGCAGCCGCCGGGCACGGGGTCGGGAGTCGTGGTCGTCGTGGTCGTCGTGGTGGTGGTCGTCGTGGTCGTGGTCGTGGTGGTGGTCGTGTCCGTCGGGGTGACCGCGTTGAGGGCGTTGAGCGTCGACGTGTACGCGGCCTTCTTGTTGCCGCTGCCGTCGAACAGCAGCGGGGTGCCGGAGGCGCGCCACGAGTCGGTGTCGCGGATGCCCCAGACGGTGATGCCGGTGCAGCGGGCCACGGCCAGGCACGCCTGCGTCACCCGGCGGAAGTTGTCCGCCTGGGCGCTGCCGGAGCCCTCGATGTCCAGCTCGGTGATCTGCACGTCCACGCCGAGGTTGGCGAAGTTCTGGAGCGTGGTCTGGTAGTTCGACGGCACCGGGCTCTGGCTGTTGAAGTGCGACTGGAGGCCGACGCAGTCGATGGGCACGCCGCGCGACTTGAAGTCCTGCACCATGCGGTAGACGCCCTGGGTCTTGGCGTGGGTCCAGTCGTCCGTGTTGTAGTCGTTGTAGCAGAGCTTCGCGCCCGGGTCGGCGGCGCGCGCCGCGCGGAACGCGGCCTCGATCCAGTCGTTGCCGGTGCGCTGGAGGTTGGAGTCGCGCCGGCCGCCGGAGCTGCCGTCCGCGAACGCCTCGTTGACGACGTCCCAGGCGTAGATCTTGCCGCGGTAGTACGTGGCGACCTGGGTGACGTGGTTGAGCATCGCCTGGCGCAGCGTGGAGCCCTCCATGGACTGCATCCAGCCGGGCTGCTGCGAGTGCCACGCCAGGGCGTGCCCGCGCACGCGCATGCCCTGGTTGCGGGCGTGGTTGACGATCCGGTCGCCGCTGGCGTAGCTGAACTGGCCGCGCTGGGGTTCCGTCGCGTCCATCTTCATCTCGTTCTCGGCCGTGACCATGTCGAACTCGCGGTTCAGGATGCCCACGTAGGTCGAGTCCGAGAGCTTGTTCGCCGCCACGGCCGTGCCGAAGTACCGGCCGCTCTGCTGCGCCGCCGCGGCGAGCGTGGAGGCGGCGCCGCTGGCGGACGTGGCCAGGAGCACCGTCGCGCCGGTCGTGGCGGCGACGAGGGTCGACACGAGCGCGGCTCGTAGCACTGACCTCGATGTCAGCTTCATGATTGGCACCTTCTGGGGGAGCACCTGCTGGTTCACCAGGTGGGTTGGTCGGGGATTGACAGCCCAGTCCCTGAAACTTTTAGCAGTATTGACCGAAACATCAAGGTCTTGCAAGCGTCGATCCAGCCGTATTTTGCGGATCAAGAAGGCTCGGCACCCGATCTGGATCGTGTTCTACGTGGTGTTTGCCGGTGCGCGTCCGGGATCGCTCCCAGAGTGAGATGCTGCGTGTATGCCCAGTTGAGACGTAGTGTTCGATGATTGGGGATTAACTCTTGAGTGGTGTGGGGATAGTGCGATCGGCGTAGTGAGGCCGTCGAAACTATTGCGATAAAGTAGTCGAAATTTTTCGAACACTCGGCCGGTGTCCGGTGTTCTCGCAGGAATCGCGGGCCCTGCCGCCCGCCTGACCCGCGCCGGAACTCCGGGACCTGATATGCCTTGACGCGCACGCGCGTAATCACCGCTGAGAGGTCGGTCGTGGGAGAGCTGAGAGTGCTGGGCCCGGTCGAGGCGTGGACCGCGGGGCGGCGGCTGGACGTGGGCCACGCCCGCCGGCAGTGCGTGCTGGCGGCGCTGCTGGTCGACGCCAACCGCGTGGTGACCGCGGACCAGCTGCTCGACCGCGTGTGGGGCGACCGGGTGCCGCACCGCGGCAAGGGCAACCTCCACTCGTACGTGTCGCGCCTGCGCACCGCCCTGGCCGACCTGGGCGACGTGGCGATCGTGCACCGCTCCGGCGGCTGGGTGCTGGAGGTGGACCCGGAGCGGGTGGACCTGCACCGGTTCCGCGCCCTGCTCTCCCGGGCCCGCTCGGCACCCGACCCCGCGCGGGGGCTGGCCGCCGTCGACGAGGCGCTCGGGCTGTGGCACGGCGAGGCGTTCAGCGGGCTGGACACGCCCTGGGTCGTCGCGGCGCGGGAGATGCTCGACGGCGAGCGGTGGACGGCCGAGCTGGAGCGCACCGACCTGGCGCTGCGCCTCGGGCGGCACACCGACCTGCTGCCCGAGCTGGCCGCCCGCGCCGCCGAGCACCCGCTGGACGAGCGCGTCGCCGCCCAGCACCTGCTCGCCCTGGCCCTCGGCGGTCGGCAGGCCGAGGCGCTCGCCCACTACGAGCGGGTCCGCGCGCGGCTGGCCGGGGAGCTGGGCACCGACCCCGGCGCCGCGCTGCGCGACCTGCACCGGCGGCTGCTCGCGGCCGAACCGGTCGGGGCGGCGGGACCCGCCGCGCCCGCCGCGCCCGCCCCGCGGCAGGTGGCCGTCGTGCCGCGCCAGCTCCCCGCACCGCCCCGCTCGTTCATCGGCCGCGCCGACGAGCTGGCCGCCCTCACGGCCGCGCTGGACGACGTCGACGCCGGCACCGTGGTGATCTCCGCGATCGGCGGCACCGGCGGCATCGGCAAGACCTGGTTGGCGCTGCACTGGGCGCACCAGCACGTCCACCGGTTCCCCGACGGCCAGCTGTTCGTGGACCTGCGCGGGTTCAGCCCGGAGAGCGAGCCCATGCCGCCCGCGGTGGCGGTGCGCGGGTTCCTCGACGCGCTGGGCGTGGAGCCCGGCCGGATGCCGGCGGGCCCGGACGCGCAGGCGGCGCTGCTGCGCGGCGTGGTCGCCGACCGGCGGATGCTGATCGTGCTGGACAACGCCGCCGGCGCGGCGCAGGTCGTGCCGCTGCTGCCCGGCGGTCGCTCGTGCACCGTGCTCGTCACCAGCCGCAGCAGGCTGCTCAGCCTGACCACCGCGCACGGCGCCGGCCACCTGAACCTCGACGTGCTGTCCAACGAGGAGTCGCGCGACCTGCTGGCCCGCCGCCTGGGCGCGGCCCGGGTCGAGGCCGAGGCGCGGGCCGTGGACGAGCTGATCGCCCTGTGCAAGGGGTTCCCGCTCGCCCTCGGCGTCATCGCCGCCCGCGCCTGCGCGCACCCCCGCATGCCGCTGGCCACGTTCGCCGCCGAGCTGCGCGACCTGGGCCTGGACGCGCTGGCCGACAGCGACCCCGCGGCCAGCCTGCCCACCGTGCTGTCCTGGTCCCACCAGGCGCTGACCCCGGAGGAGCGGGAGGTGTTCGGCCTGCTCGGCATCGCCCCGGGCCCGGACACCGCGCTGCCCGCCGCGGCGGCCCTCACCGGCCTGCCGCCCGCCCGCGCGGCGGCGGCGCTGCGCGGGCTGGAGCAGGCGTCGCTGCTCACCCGCGACGACCGCGGCCGGTACGCGATGCACGACCTGATCCGCGCCTACGCCGCCGACACCGCCCGCGGCCTGCCGGAGGCCGTCCGCCGCCGCGCGCTGCGCCGGGTCGTCGACTTCTACCTGCGCACCGCGCACGCCGCGGACCGCCTCCTGGACCCGCACCGCGAGCTGGTCGAGCCGGAAGAGGCCGAACCGGGCGGCGAACCGCAGCCCCTGGCCGACACCGCCGAGGCGCTGGCCTGGCTGGACACCGAGCACGCGTGCCTGCTCGCCGCCCAGCAGGCCGCCGCGTCCCACGGCCTGCACCGGGTCGTGTGGCAGCTCGCGTGGAACCTGACCACGTTCCACAACCGGCGCGGGCACCTGGACGAGCAGCTGGCCGTGTGGCACGCCGGGCTGACCGCCGCCGAGCGGTTCGACGACCCGACCGCCGGCATCCGGGTGCACCGCAACCTCGGCCGCGCGCACGCCGCCCTGCGGCAGCACGAGGACGCGGTCCGCCACCTGCACGTGGCGCTCGCCCTGGCCGAGGAGCACGACCCGGTCAACCACGCGCACGTCCACCAGGTGCTGGCCTGGACGTGGTCGCGCGGCGGCGACGACGGCAAGGCGCTGGAGCACGCCACCCGCGCGCTCGACCTGTACCGCACGCTCGGCAACCCGGCGTGGGAGGCGAACGCGCTGAACATGGTCGGCTGGTACGCGGCGCAGCTGGGGCAGCACGACCGCGCCCGCGAGCACTGCCGCGCCGCCCTGGACCTGCACCGGCGGCACGGCAACCCGGAGGGCGAGGCGGACACCCTCGACAGCCTCGGCTACATCGACCACCACACCGGGGACCACGCGCCGGCCGTGGAGCACTACCGGCGGGCGCTGGTGCTGTTCCGCGAGATCGGCAACACCTACCAGGTCGCCGACACCCTCGAACACCTCGGCCACCCGCACGCCGCCCTGGGGCAGGTGGACGAGGCCCGCGCGGCGTGGCAGGAGGCGCTGGAGTCCTACGAGGCCCAGGACCGCCCCGACGACACCGCCCGCATCCAGGGGCTGCTGGACGGCCTGGGCGCACGCCGAGCGGGCGCTGGGCTGAGCGGACCAACCCCCCGCGTGCGGTAATTTCCTTCGCGCGCAACGTTCTTGTGCCCCACCGGCCCGTGGACTAGGTTCGCCGCCTATACGTCGACCGTGGAGCCCGCCGTGGCGCTGAAGTCCGTGCGCATCCAGGTGCTCGGTTCGCTGCGGGCGTGGCACGACCGCGACGAGCTGGACCTCGGACCGCCGGGCCGGCGGGCGGTGCTGGGGCTGCTCGTGCTCGCCGGCGGCGAGGCGGTGACCACCCGCGAGCTGGTGGACGCGCTGTGGGGCGACCGGCCGCCGCGCAGCGCGCTGAACGTGCTCCAGACGCACGTCAAGCACCTGCGCCGGCTCCTGGAGCCCGACCGGCCGCCGCGCGCGGGCAGCGGGGTGCTGCCGCACGTCGGCGGTGGCTACGCCGTGCGGGTCCACGTCGTGGACGTGGACCTGCTGCACGTCCGCCGCCTGGTCGCCGAGGCGCAGGACGCGCACCGCGACGGCGACACGGCGCGGGTGGCGTCGCTGCTGGGCGAGGCGTTGCGGTGGTGGCGGGGTCGCCCGCTCGCCAACGTCCCGGTGCTGGCCAAGCACCCGGGCGTGCTGGCGCTGGTCGCGGAGCGGCGGGAGCTGCTCGCCCGGTACGGCGACGCGATGATCCAGGTCGGCGCGGCGGCGGAGGTGCTGCCCGAGGTCGCCGCGGACGTCGCCGAGCAGCCGTTGGACGAACCGGCCCAGGCCCGGCTGATCCGCGCCTACCACGCGGTCGGGCAGCGGGCCAGGGCCTTCCAGGTCTACCACGAGGTGCGCGACCGGCTGGTCGAGGAGCTGGGCGTGGACCCCGGGCCGGAGCTGGTCGCGGCGCACGCGGCGCTGCTGCGCGACGACCCGGTCACCGGGTCGGGTCCGGCGCGGGCCGGTCCCGCGGTGGGCGGCCCCGCGCCGCGTGCGCCGCGTGCGCCGGGGCAGCTCCCGGCCGACCCGGGCGGGTTCACCGGCCGGGCCGCGGCACTGTCCGAACTGGACGCCCTGCTGCCGGCCGGCGGTGGAGCGGCCGGTGGTGGAGCGGCCGATGGTGAAGCAAACGGCGGGGGAGCGGCCGGCAGGGAACAGGGTGGGGAGCAGGGCGGGGAAGCGGACGGCGGGGGACCGGGCGGCGCGGTGCGGGTCGTCGCGATCTCGGGCACCGCGGGCGTGGGCAAGACCGCGCTGGCCGTGCACTGGGCGCACCGGGTGCGCGACCGGTTCCCGGACGGGCAGCTCTACGCGAACCTGCGCGGGCACGCCCACGGCCCGCCGGCCACGCCGATCGAGGTCCTCGCCCGGTTCCTGGTCGCGCTGGGGGTGCCCGCCGAGCGCGTGCCCGTCGACGTGGGGGGCGCGTCGGACCTGTACCGCTCCCTGCTGACGGACCGGAAGGTGTTGGTGCTGCTGGACAACGCCGCCGACCCCGACCAGGTGAGGCCGCTGCTGTCCGCCGCCCCGGGGTGCCTGGTGGTGGTGACCGGTCGCGACCGGCTGGGCGGTCTGGTCGCGGTGCACGGCGCCCGCCCGCTCACCCTGGGCGTGCTCGGCCGCGCCGACGCGCTGGAGCTGCTGACCCGCGTGCTGGGGGAGCGGCGGGTGCGCGCCGAACCCGGGGCGGCGGTCGAGCTGGTCGAGCTGTGCGTGCACCTGCCGCTGGCGCTGCGGATCGCGGCGGCCGACCTCGCCGAGCACCCCGGCGCGGGCATCGCGGACCACGTCGCCGAGCTGCGGGCGGGCAACCTGCTGGCCGCGCTGGCGATGCGGGGCGACGAGCAGGCCGCGGTGCGGACCGCCTTCGACCTGTCCTGCGCGGCGCTGCCGCCCGCGGCGCGCCGGCTGTTCCGGCTGCTGAGCCTGGTGCCCGGCGCGGACGTCGGCACCGAGGCGGTGGCGGCGCTGGCCGACGTGACGCCGGAGCGGGCGGCGCGGCTGCTGGACCGGTTGGCGGGCGCGCACCTGGTCGAGCACCACGCGCCCGGCCGCCACCGCTTCCACGACCTGCTGCGCCGCTACGCGGCCGAGCAGGCGGAGCGGTGGGAACCGGCGGAGGAGCGCGCCGCGGCGCTGCGGCGGCTGCACGACTGGCACCTCAACGCCGTGGACGTCGCGGCCGGCCTGCTGTCGTCGCACCTGCTGCGCCTGCCGGTGCCCCCGACCGGGGCCCGCACGCCCTCGGGCCTCACCGACGGGGTCGGTGCGGCGTACTGGCTGGACGCCGAGCTGGGCAACCTCGTCGCGGTGGTCCGGCACGCGGCGCGGGCCGGACCGCGCCGCGTGGCGTGGCTGCTCGCGGACTCCCTGCGGGGCTACTTCTGGATGAGCACGCGCCGGGTCGAGTGGCTGGCGGTGGCGGAGGCGGGACTGGCCGCCGCCGAGGGCGCGGACGAGCCGAGGGCACCCGCCGCCGCCCGGCTCAGCCTCGCCGACCTGCACTTCCGGCAGGGCCGCTACCGGCAGGCCGTGCGGCACCACGCGCACGGGCTGCTGCTGTCCAGGCGGGCCGGGTGGGTCGAGGGCGAGGCCGCCGTGCTCGGCAACCTCGGCTGCGTGTACTGGCAGGCCGGGCGGCTCACCGCCGCCGCGGCCCGGTTCGACCGCGCGCTGGCGCTGAGCCGCGGCATCGGCCAACCCGCGGGCGAGGCCGCCGCCCTGGGCAACCTGGGCCTCGTCCACTGGGAGATGGGCCGGCTGGCGCGGGCCGCCGAGCACTACGCGCGGGCGTTGAGCCGGTACCGGCGGATCGGGTCCCGCCACGGCGAGGCGATCAACCTCGCCAACCTGGGCCAGGTGCAGCGCGTCCGCGGGCTGCCCACCGAGGCCGCCGAGCTGCTGTCCT
The DNA here is from genome assembly GCF_051756985.1 of Saccharothrix sabaoui. Lineage (NCBI taxonomy): Bacteria > Bacillati > Actinomycetota > Actinomycetes > Pseudonocardiales > Pseudonocardiaceae > Saccharothrix > Saccharothrix sabaoui. The sequence goes on along the minus strand of NZ_JBPKJK010000034.1, from coordinate 12,322 downwards.
CGGCGCTCGACCTGCACCACGAGGCGGGCGACCGCGGCAGCGAGGCCGAGGCGCACGGCCGGCTGGCCGTGACGTGCTGCGACCTCGACCTCCCGGCCGAGGCGCTGGAGCACGCGCGCGCCGGCCTGGCCCTGGCCCGGGAGGCGGGCGACCCCCGGACCGAGGCGGAGGCGCTCACCGCGCTGGCCACCGTCCACCGGCGACTGGGCCACCGGCCGGACGCGGTCCGCCGGTACCGCCAGGCGCTCGACCTGATCCGCGAGACCGGCGACCGCTACCCCGAGGTGGACGCCCTCATCGGCCTGGCGACGGCCACCGCGGGCATCGGCGACGCCCGGCACGCCCTCGCCCTGGCCCGGCACGCCGGCTACCGGGCGCTGGTGGGGCAGGCCATGGGCGTGCTGGCCGACATCCGCCTGCTCCAGGACCACCCCGGGGACGCCGCCGAGCACGCCCGCCAGGCGCTCGCCGTGCACCGCGAGACCGGTCACCGCCTCGGCGAGGCGCAGGCCCTGGCCGTGCTGCGGCGGGCGTCGCGCCGGGCTACCGCTGGACCGTGACGCCCTCGCCCACCACCTCCGGCGCGCGGTCCGCGTGGACCACGACGTCCGCCCACGGGTTCACGCCCATGACCGTGCCCAGGTCGTCGACGCGGCACGAGAACTCGCTCATGTTGAACGCGGTCCAGCTGCTCGTGCCCGGCCTCGGCGCCACCTTCTCCTCCATGCTGCCCACCCACGTGCAGCGGGGGTCGACCCCCAGCGGGGTCACCCGCGGGACGACCCAGGTGATCCCCCCGTCCACCACGCACCAGGAGAGGGAGTAGCGGTAGGTCCACAGGTCCTCGTAGTCCAGGACGACCACCGGGTCGGCGGTCGCGAGCGCCCCCTCGCACGCCGGGGTCCCGGCGGGGGCGGCGGTCGACGGTGCCGCACCGCCCACTGCCGCAACGGTTACCGCACCGGCCACCGCCCCACCGGCCACCGCCCCACCGGTTACCGCACCGGCCACCGCCGCATCGGCCACCGCCGCACCGAACCCCGCCCCGCCGAACACCGCCGCACCGGCCGCCGGGCCGGACACCGTTCCGCAGATCACGAGCACCCCGAGCAGAACCCCGGTCCTCATCGTGTCGTCCCCCTTCGTCCCCCTCGTCGCGTGGGGCCACTCTTCCGCCGCCGCTCCGACGACGGCAAGCGCCCGCGCCCGAGGTCCAGTCGATGTCCAACCGATGTCCAGTCACCGCCCCTAGCTTCGGCCCGGGAATTCCGCGCAGGACGCTTCCTGAGGGGGAGAACTGATGACAACGCGGTTCACGAGAGGGATCGCCGCGGCGGCGGTCGTGGCCACCACCGCGGCGGCGCTGGTGGGGACGGCGGGCTCGGGCTGGGCACAGCCCTTGGCCTTGCGGGCGTTCGGGATCAGCACGGACGGCAAGGTGATGACCATGTTCACCACGGACCGGCCCACCGTGCTCGACTGGGTCAGGGAGATCACGGGGCTCAGCGGCGACACCTCGTTGATCGGCATCGACTTCCGCGTCCAGAACGGCCTGATGTACGGCGTGGGCGACCAGGGCGGCATCTACACGATCACCACCCCGCCCCAGACGGACGACGTGGTCGTCACGAAGGTCTCGCAGCTGGGCGTCGCGTTGTACGGCACCAACTTCGGCGTCGACTTCAACCCCGCCGCCGACCGGCTGCGGGTGGTCGCCAACACCGGCCAGAACCTGCGGCACAACCTCGCCACCCACGCCACCGACGAGGACGCCGTCCTCACCACGCCGCCCGCGCTCGGCCCGGCCCGGGGCGTCTCGGCCGCCGCGTACACCAACAACGACCTGGACGCGAGCACCGCGACCACGCTGTTCGACATCAACACCGCCACCGACCAGCTCGTCATCCAGTCCCCGGCCAACAACGGCACCCTGGCCGCGGTCGGCTCACTTGGCTTCGACGCCCAGGCCAACGCCGGCCTGGACATCTACAGCGACCTGACCGGCGGCAGGACGACCTCGGTGTCGTTCTTCGCCACCCTCACCCCGGCGGGCGGTTCGTCGACGTTCTACGGCGTCAACCCGTTCACCGGGGCCACCACGAGCCTGGGCCGGTTCCCGCTGGGGATCAGCGACGTCGCCATCGCGCTCGACGCGGGCTGAACCGCGTCGGGGACCGGTACCCCGAGGTGGCCCGCCCCCGCTCTCCCAGGGGGCGGGCCCACCGCTGCCGCGCCCCCGACCACCTGTTCCCGTCCCGTCTCCGTCCGTCCGTCGGAAGTGGTAGGACGGGAGGTGTCGAGGCGAGGAGGTCGCCGGTGCCCGGGGTGCTGGTCGTGGGTGCGGGGATAGCGGGGCTGACCACGGCGCTGAGCCTGCACGGGGCCGGGTGGCGCGACGTCCGCGTGATCGACGCGGCGGCGGAGCTGCGGCCGGTCGGGGCCGGGCTCAACGTGCTGCCCAACGCGGTGCGGGAGCTGGCCGCGCTCGGCCTGCTGGAGGAGCTGCTGCGGGTCTCCGTCTCCACCGCCGAGCTGCGCTACCACCACCGGGGCGGCGGTCTGGTCCTGCGCGAGCCGCGCGGCGTCGAGGCGGGGTACCGGTGGCCGCAGCTGTCCCTGCACCGGGGGCCGTTGCAGGCGGTGCTGCTCGGCGCGGTGCGGGCGCGGCTCGGTCCCGGCGCCGTCACGACCGGGCTGCGGCTGGCGGACCTCGACCAGCGCGGCGACGGGCGGTGGCGCGTGGTGGCCGTGCGCCCCTCGGGTGAGCGGGAGGTGCTGGAGGCCGACGTCCTCGTCGGCGCGGACGGCATCCGGTCCGCCGTGCGGGAGATCCTGCACCCGGAGCACCCCGGCCCCCGGCGGCGGCTGGGCATGACCATCTACCGGGGCACCGCGAACCGCGCGCCGTTCTCCGGCGGGCGCACCATGCTCGTCGGCGGCGACGAGGAGCGCAAGGCCGTCGTGTACCCGCTGACGACGGCCGCGCCCGGCGGCACCGCGGTGGTCAACTGGGCGGTGGTCGCCCCGTCCCCGCACGGCGACGGGGTCGTCGACTGGAACCGGCCGGTGCCCGCGTCGGTGTTCGTCGACCAGTTCGCCGGGTGGTGCTTCGCCGACGTGGACGTGGCGGACCTGATCAACGGCAGCGACGTGGTCCTGGAGTACCCGATGGCCGACATCGACCCGGTCGAGGGCTGGTCGGTGTCCACCGCGACGCTCGTGGGCGACGCGGCGCACGCCATGGTGCCCATGGGTTCCAACGGCGCCGCGCAGTCGATCGTCGACGCCCGCGCCCTGGCCCACCACCTGACCGCCGACGACCCGGCGGCCGGGCTCGCCGCCTACGAACGCCTCCGCCGCCCGGTGACGACCCGCATCCAGCGCGCCAACCGGGAGTACGGCCCGGAGGCCGTGGTGAACCTGGCGCACCGGGCCGCGCCGGACGGCTTCGACGAGCAGGACCCGCCGTTCTCCCGCCGCGAGCTGCGGGAGCTGGTCGACGGCTACGCGGTGGCCTGCGGTTTCGACGTGGCCTCGGTCAACGCCGGGTCGCCGTTCGGCCCCCGACCCGCGTCGCCGTCCGGTCCCTGACCCGCGTCGCCGTTCGGCCCCTGACCCGCGTCACCGTCCGGTCCCTGACCCGCGTCGCCGTTCGGTCCCTGACCCGCGTCGCCGGCTGGTGCCCGGTGAGCGCGCCCGGTGCGGTGAGCACCCGTCAGCAGTCCGGGTTCATCGCCCGCGCCAGCTCCTCGGGCCGCAGTGGCGGTTCGGGCAGCGGGTGGGCGGCGTCGGCGCGCATCCCGTCGAGCAGGATCGCCAGGTGGCGGCGCCACAGCGAGGACCGGATCGCGCCCGCCGCCTCGACCGTGCGCGCCGTCCCCCAGGTCACGAACGCCAGGTCCTCCAGGGTGACGTCCGCCCGGAGCGCCCCGCTCTCCTGGGCTCGTTCAACGATCCTCACCATCAACTCGTACCCGCGCCGGTACTCCTCGGTCGGCGTGGCCTGCGGCACCCGGCGCGACACCAGGTCGTTGTAGCCGCGGTCGGCCGCCTGCTGCTCGCAGACGCGCTCCAGGAAGTGCACCAGGCCGTCCCACGGGTCGGCGAGCGACAGCGCGTGCTCCGCGATCCGCACGACCGTCTCCGCCCGGTCGGCGAACACCTCGTCGACCAGGTCGGCGCGCTGCGGGAAGTGGTTGTAGAGCGTGCCGATGCTCACCCCGGCGGTGCGGGCGACCTCCTCCAGCGGCACGTCGAGCCCGTGCCGGGCGAACAGCTCGCGGGCCGCCCCGACCAGCAGCTCCCGGTTGCGTCGGGCGTCCTTGCGCAGCGGCTTGGGTCGCGTGGTCACGCGGCCATCCTAATGAAGTTGAGGTGCCCCTCGATTTGTGTATGCTCGAATGAAGTTGAGGATGACCTCAACTTCTGGCACCACGAAGGAGCTGACGGCGCACATGGCCAAGACCCTCGCCATCTTCGGAGCAGGTCCCGTCCTCGGCCTGGCCATCGCCCGCCGCTTCGGGCGCGAGGGCTTCCGGATCGCCCTCGTCGCCCGGACCAGGGCGAACCTGGACCGCCTCGTCGCCGAACTCGCGGCCGACGGCGTCGAGGCGGCCGGGTTCACCGCCGACGTCCAGGACAACGACCAGATCGCCGTCACCGCCGCCGCCGTCACCGAGCGCTTCGGCCGGATCGACGTCGTGTCCTTCAACCCGGGCGGTGGGAATCTCGGTGAGGGCATCGCGCCCGCGCTCGACGTCACCCCGGAGAACCTCCGCCTCGTCCTGGACCGCTTCGTGGTCCCCGCCGTCGCCCTGGTGCGCGCCGTGCTGCCGGCCATGGAGGCGCGCGGCGACGGCGCGGTCCTGTTCACCGCCGGTCAGTCCGGCCTCCACCCGACCCCGTTCCTGGGCAACATCGGCATGGCCCAGGCCGCACTGCGCAACTACGTCCACAACCTCAACGCCACCCTCGCCGGGAAGGGCGTCTACGTCGGCGCGGTGAACATCGGCGCGCTGATCGAGGGCAGCGTCCCGCACCGCGCGATCACCGCGAGCCCCCCGGGGTACGAGCCGGAGGTTCTGGCCCCCGAGGTCTTCGCCGACCACTACTGGCGGCTGCACGCCGAGCGGGCCGCGCCCGAGGTGCTGGTCGGCAGCTTCGGTCGGTGAGTCGCACCGGGACGGGCGGTGCCGCTACCGTCCCGGGGACCGGCGGCGGAGGGGGACGGGGGTGGACGGGATGACCGCGGCCCACCTCGTGCTCGTCTGCCGGGCGCTGCTCTTCGGCGTGTTCCTGGTCGCCCTGGTCGGCAAGGTGCGCGGCCCCGGGGCGTTCTCGGGGTCGGTCGCCGGGCTGCTGGGGACCTCCCGGCGCGCCTCCGGGGTGGTGGCCGCCGCCGTGGTGGCGGGGGAGGGCGCCGTCCTGGTGCTGCTGGCCGTGCCCTCGACGGTGCCCGCCGGGTTCGCGGCGGCGGCGGCGCTGCTGGTGGTGTTCGGGGTGGGGATCGCACGGGCGGTGCGCGGTGGTCGCCGGGTGCCGTGCCGGTGCTTCGGCGCCTCGGCCACGCCGCCCGGCCGGGCGCACGTGGTGCGCAACCTCGTGCTGGCCTGCGCCGGGCTGCTCGTCCCGGTCGCCTCGACGCCGCCGCCCGCCGACCTCGGCGGCGTGCTCGTCGCGCTGCTCGTGGCCGCCGTCGGCGTGCTGGTCGTCACCCGCCTGGACGACCTGGTGGCCGTGTTCTCCCACCCGTGACGGCCCGCGGCCCCGGTCAGCCGGTGCCCAGGCAGACGAACGGCCGCCGCAGCGGGTCCACGGCGATCGCGTCGGCCAGCGCCACGGCCGGTCGCGCGCCGGCGGCCAGGCTGCGGTGGTAGTCGTCCATCGCGGCGGCGCACGCCTGGTCGCCCACCCGGCTCAGCGGTGCGATCACCGTGCGCGAACCGCCGGCCAGCAGCGCGCTGGCGAACCCCAGCGGCTCGTCACCCTGGCGGATGCGGTTGAGGGCCAGTTCGCATGCGGCCAGCACCACCTGGCGCGGCGGGCGGTCCAGGCCGGCCAGCTCGTACGCGTAGAGCGGCCCGTCGCTGAGCTGGAGGCGGGAGAACAGGGCGTTCTCCGGCTCGTGGACGCCGTGCGCGGCCAGGTGCGCGATCTCCGCGCCGTCCAGCGCGGCCAGCACCGCCGACGCCGTCGCCGGTTCGCCGTGCAGCAGCGACGCGGTGCGGTGGTGCGCGCCCAGCCGGTCGATCTCGCCGACCGCGGCGGGCAGTTCGGGGCCGCGGACCAGCACGGTCCGGCCGTCCGCCCCGGTCCCGGCGCGGTCGGCGGCCAGCCACGCGGTCGCCGAGGGCGCCACGACCGCGGGTCGCCCGCGCAGCGACGGCAGCACGCCCCACGGGACCGCGTAGAGCGCGCCGGTCGGCACGACCACCAGCTCCCGGTTTCCGACCAGCTCCGCCAGCGGCCGGACGAGCTGCGCGTCGAGCCGGTCCGCCTGCCTGTGCGCCGACGCCGCGAGCACCCGCACCAGCGGGTCCGGCAGGCGGTCGGGGGCCAGGGCGTTGAGGTCGGCGTTGAGCATCCGGGCGCTCTCCGACGCCGCGCCGGCCGACCCGAGCCGGACCAGCCGGACGGCGGAGCCCACCACGACGACCGCGACCAGGACGTCACCGGACGACGCGTAGCTGACCAGCGCCCGGTCGCCCAGCCGCGCCAGCACCTCCTCCGACCCGACGACCGGGCGCGGCCTGCCCCACTTGCCGGCGTGCCAGCCCAGCCGGTTGGCCTCGCGGAGGCGCTCGGCGTACCGGCCGCGCAGCGCGGACGTCGGGTGGCCCTCGTGCTCGGCCTGGTGGATCGACTGCGCGAGGCTGCGGACCTCGGCGATCCGCTCGGCCAGCTCGGGGTCGTCCACGCGGGTCAGCTGTTCGTAGCGGTACGTCTGCGCCCGGGTCCGCTCCAGCCACGAGAACAGCCGGCGGGCGTCGCCGCCCTCCAGGACCAGGGTGACGGCCAGTTCGGCCAGGTCCTGACCGTGCAGCGCCGTCCCGGACAGCAGCTCCAGGCCGCTCATCCGGTCCCGCACGTGCCCGAGGTCGGTCAGCCCCGCCCTGATCTCGGCGAGCGCGCCCGACCGGTCGCCGAGGGCCACGGCCAGCTCGGCGCGGCACAGCCGGCGCAGCATCCGGTGCTCGACCGGGGTGAGCCTGCCCGGCCGGGGCACCCGGTCGAGGACGCGCCGCGCCGCGTCGAGGTCACCGCGCCGGACCTCCAGCCGCACGGCCAGCAGCCGGGCCACGGCCGCCTGCTCGGCCAGCCGGGGCACGGGCAGCCCGTCGGCGAAGGCCAGCGTCCGCTTGACGAGCGGCCGGGGCGCCCGGCCGGCGCGCAGGGCCACCGCGGTGTCCACCCGCAGGCCCAGCAGGGTCGCGTTGGCCACGCAGTTCTCGCAGCCCCACCGGCGCATCCGCTGCCGGGCCGCGCTCGCCATCCGGCGGGCCAGGTCCAGGTCGCCGGTCAGGTACGCCGCCGCCGCCCGGTACAGCTCCGCGTTGGCCAGGTACCGGGTGGTGCCGTGCTCGGCGCGCAGCACCTCCAGCACGCCGTCGAGCTGGGTGCCCGCCTCGTCGGCGAGACCGGCGGCCATCAGCGCCTGCGCCCGGTCCACGCCGAGCAGCACCGGCAGGTCGGGACCCTGGCCCCGGGCGGAGCGCTCGCTGTCCTCGTAGCGGCGCAGGGCCGCCGGGACGTCGCCCACGCGCAGCTCCAGCACGCCCAGCGCGTGGCTCGCGTCGGTCGCCCTGGCCGACAGGCCGTGCTCGGTCGCCAGGGCGACGGCCCTGGTCAGGTCGTGCCGGGCCGCGCCGATCGCGCCGAGCCTGGTGTGCGCCGTGCCCCTGCTCCACAGCGTCTTCACGATCGACTCGACCAGCGGCGGTTCGGGCGTGCCCTCCGCGAGCCGGCGTTCCTTGTGCTCGATCACCGAGTCGAACACGGCGACGGCGGTCTCGATCAGCCCCGCGTTGAGCAGCAGCAGGCCGCGGTTGTGCGCGATCGTGCCGTCCAGCTCCGCCTTGACCTCGGGGTCCACCACCTCGTCGACCAGTCGGCGCACCTCGGCCAGCCCGTCGAGCCCCGCGGCGGGTCCCGCCTTCTCCGCGGCGAGCGTCGCCAGCGTGGACGACAGCCGGATGCGGGTCACCAGCCACTCGGACCGGGTGGCCGGGTCGACGGGGTCGATCGTCTCGGTCAGGCTCTGCCCCCGGCGGAGCAGTCTCACCGCTTCCCGGTGCCTCCCGGAGCACGACGCGTCGACTCCGTCGCGGTGCAGTCCGCGCGCTTTGTCGATCACTGCGATCTCGGCCGGGAATGCGGTCACAGGCACTCGTCCATGAGATCACAGGACCGAACGGGACAACGCCCGCCGACCAGGGGTCCGGTCGGCGGGCGCTGTCACCTTTCACGGTCAGGGCTGGGTGGCCGGGACCTTTTCCACGCACCCGCCGCCGATGCACTCGGCGGTGGACGCGCCCTCCTCCGACTGCTCGGTGCCGCTCTGCTGTTCCTGCTGCTCGCCGTGCTGTTCCGGCACGTCCGTCAGCGTGGTGACGCCCTGTGGGACGTCCTCCCCCAAGAACTCGGTCTCCGTGGTCGTAGACAAAGAGATCTTCCTCCCCTGAATGATCTTGTCCAGTCCATCGAGCAACGACTCAACCGACTTCGCTGAGTCAGTCCGACGGCCCCCTCGTGCCGCGAACGGGTCAATCGTGGCACAACGGAGTATTGATCGGAGCTGAATTCCCCACATCGAGTAGCGAGTGCGGGGTGACGTGGGCCGATGGTGCGACGGGTGTCGTCCTCCCGGGTGTGCGCCGCCGGACGGAGCAGCCCTTTCCGGTCGTCGTCCGGCGCCGGGGCGGGGGCGCCGGCCGCGGAGCGGTAACGGGGGACGTGCCGCCGGACGTGGTGCCGGGTGGACGGCGGTGGGGTCCGGGTGCGCCGGGGGTGTGCCGCACCGCGGTCGCGACGTGGTGCGGGGGTCGTGGTGTTGCGCGTTCGCTTCACGGTGGGGACCCGGGGCGGCTGCGGGTGGTGGCCGGCCTGGTCGTCACCACCCGCCGCGGCGGCACGGCGCTGCACGCGCTGACCGCGCTCGGGTCGGCGCCGCTCGACAGCCGCGGGCCCGGGTTCGCGGAACTGCCCGCCTGAACCGCGCCCGGCGCGCCGCCGGTCGTTTTCCTGGGTGCCGCGCCGCGCTCTCCGGCGGTTGCCCGTGAATCTGCACGTGCACGCGCCGGTGATCGCGCATCGGGACCCCGAAAAGGCTGGAAATGCATTCCAAATCGCCGACGACGCTCCGGGCGGTCGGGGGAAAATCTTGCCAAAATGGTCGATTCGCGGCGAAATCTTTCCCGGAGCGACTGCACGCCCCCCTGTCAACCCCTTGCTGACCTGCGAAGACGTGGAATACTGCGAGGTGCCGGCCTGCTCGGCGCGGCGTCAGCCTGCGCATTTGTCCGGACAATGGGGGCCATTCGAGTTCGTTATGTGAAAAAATCCTGTCAATCGGCGGGCAATGGGCTACGGTTGCGTCGCTCCGCGCGGAAGCGGAGAAACTGGGGATGCTGGAGGGGACTTTGAGCAGGCCATCTGTTCTGTTGATCGGTGCCGATCCTTACGTGTTGCGGGCGTGCCAGCGCCACGACATCGAGCCGGTGCTGCTGTGCAATTCGTCGGCGTACGACTCCGGCCGCGTCCAGCTGCCGCCGGGCGGCACGCTGATCCGCGTCGACGACGTGACCAACGTGGAGGACTGCCTGGCGGCCCTGCACCGGGCGGGCCTGGGCGACCGGGAGTTCCTCGCCGTGCAGACCACCTGGGAGTACGCCGTGGTGACCGCGGCCGTGCTCGGGCGCGCCCTGGGCACCCGGACGATCGACCCGGGCACCGCGCTGCTCTTCCGCGACAAGTCGCTGCAGAAGGCGGCGTTGCGGGCGGCAGGCGTGCCCGTCACCCGCACCCAGGTCGTCGAGGACCTGTTCAACGTCGCCGACGTGCCGCTGGAGTTCGAGCGCGCCGTGCTCAAGCCCATCGCCGGCGGCGGGACCACGTCCACCAGCGTGGTGCGCGGTCGCGAGGACCTGGAGGCGGCGAGCCGGGCCGCCCGCCTGGCCAAGGAGACCAGCCGGACGTTCCTGCTGGAGGAGTTCGTCGAGGGCGACGAGTGGATGGCCGAGGGCGTGGCCTTCGACGGCGAGGTGCTGTTCTTCGGCCTGGGCGCCTACACCCAGCCCTGCCTCGACGCCATCACCGGCCAGGAGCCGATCTCGCTGCGGCGGCTCGACCCCGTGCAGGAGCCGGAGGCGTACGAGGCCGCCGACCCGGTCGTGCGCGAGGCGATCAAGGTGCTGGGCCTGCGGGACGGCGTGTTCCACATGGAGATGTTCCGGGAGGAGGGCACCGGGCGGATCGTGTTCAGCGAGTGCGCCGCCCGCCGCGGCGGCGCGCTGACGCAGGAGCAGGTGCTCGCGAAGTTCAACGTCGACCTCGGCGAGGCCGCCCTGCTGTGCGCCATCGGCCGCCAGCCCGAGATCGAGGTCAAGGTCAACCCGAACGTCGTCGGCTGCGCCGGCCTGTTCGGCCCGCCCGGAACGGTCATCGGCTACCCGACCGCCGACGAGCTGATCGCCCAGCCCGACGTGGCGTTCGCGCAGATGTACGTGCCGCCGGGCCACACCCTGGCCGACAAGTTCTCCGCGTCGGCCGACATGCTCGGCGCGCTGCTGCTCGTCACGGAGGACGTCGACCGGTTCCAGGCGCGCGTCAAGGAGCTGCGCGCGTGGTTCGCCGAGCGCCTCGTGGTGGCCGAGCCGTGGCTCACCAGCGGTGAGCGCTGGGCGCTGGAGCGCAGGCGCGCGCCGGAGCGCGAGTACCGCGACTGGCTCTACGACGGCGAATGAGCGACCGGGAGGACGTCGACCCGGTACCCGGTACCGGGGAGCGGCCGGGCGGGGGACCGCTCGGCCGCGCCCGGCGGGCGGTCCTGCGCGTGCTGCCCCCACCGGGGCCGCAGCGGGCCCTGCTGGGATCGGTCTTCGCGGTCACCGCCGGCGGCGGGATGCTGCTGGGCAGCAGCACCCTGTACCTGACCCGGATCATCGGCATGTCGCCGGTCGAGGTCGGGTTCGGCCTCACCGCCGGCGCGGCGGTCGGGCTGGCCGCCGGACCGCTGGTCGGGCACGCGGCCGACCGCCGCGGGCCCCGCGAGGTGCACATCGCCACGATGCTGTGCGGCGCGGCGGCCACCGCCGGGTTCGTGTTCGTGCGGTCGTTCTGGGCGCTGGCCCTGGTGTCGCTGCTGACCGCGCTCGTCGGCGCGGCCGGCTCGGCGAGCCGGGCACCGCTGATCCGGGCGGTGGCGGGCGACCGCACCACGTGGTTCCTGTCCTACCAGCGCGCGGTGTCCAACGTCGGCGTCATGCTGGGCATCCTGATCGCCACCATCGGCATCCAGCTCGACACCGGGCCGGTGTACGTCGCCATGATCCTGGGCAGCGCGGCCACGTTCCTGCTGTCCGGCGCGATCCTGACCAGGCTCGCGCACGTCGTGCCGCTGCCGGTGGAGGCCACCCAGCGGCGGTGGGTGGCGCTCACCGACCGGCCGTACCTGGCCATCACGCTGGTCAACGGCGCGATGTCCGTGCACCTGGCCATCCCCAGCTTCGCGCTGCCGCTGTGGATCGTGGACAGCACGTCCGTGCCGCGCTGGGCGATCACCGCGGTGATCCTCGTCAACGGCGTGCTGATCGTCGCGTTCCAGGTCCGCCTCAGCCGGGGCGTGGTCGACCCGCGCTCGGCGGGGCAGCGGATGCGGTGGGCGGGCGGCGCGCTGCTGGTGGCGTCGGCGCTCATCGGCCTCACCGCCGCGCTGCCGACGTGGACGGCCGCGTTCGTGCTCCTGCTCGGCGTGGTGGTCTACACGCTGGGCGAGCTGTGGCACGCGGCGGCGTCGTTCGAGCTGGCCTTCGGGTTGGCGCTGCCGCACGCGCAGGGCCAGTACGCCGGGATCTTCGGCCTGGGCGCGGGCGCGGCGAACGCGGCGGGGCCCGCCCTGCTGGCCGCGCTGTGCCTGGACCAGGGGCTGCCCGGCTGGGTGGCGCTGGGCGTGCTGCTGCTGGGCCTGGGCCTGGTGACGCCGTTCGTGGTGCGGTGGGCGCAGCAGAGCCGCCTCGACGCGGCGGCGCGGGTGCCCGTCGAGAAGTGACCGCGCCCCTCGGGAAGTGACCGCGCCCCTCGGGAGGTGACCGCGCCCGTCGGGAGG